>NZ_RZSG01000461.1:0-4816 GCF_003997725.1 Mesorhizobium sp. M4A.F.Ca.ET.050.02.1.1 | reverse complement strand
AGCCGGGCGCTCGACTTCGGCGCCGAGGCGGTGATCGCGCCGATGGTGAACTCTGTGGCCGACGCCAGGCTGTTCGCCGCCGCCATGAAATATCCGCCGGTCGGCGAGCGCTCCTGGGGGCCGACCTATGCCTTTCCGCGTCACGGCAAAGGCGATCATGCCGAATGGCTGCGCGACACCAACCAGCGCACCATGGCGTTTGCCATGGTCGAGACGCGGGCGGCGTTCGAGGCGCTGGACGGCATCATCGAGACGCCCGGCATCGACGGCATTTTCGTCGGCCCGTCGGACTTCTCGATCGCGTGGTCGAACGGCGCCACCGTCAATTCGACGCTGGAAAGCATGATGGAGACGGTCGCCTCGATCGCCGAGCGCACACGCAAGGCCGGCAAACACGCCGCCATCTACGTCATCGAGCCGGCGGTTGCCGGGCGCGTCGTGGCGATGGGTTACCGGCTGCTCGCCATGGGCTCGGACCACACGCTGATTTCGCTGGGCGCCAAGACGCTGCTGGAGAGCATGCGCGATTCCATCGGGTCCTGAGCGCCACCGGGCGGCTGCGCCTCAGGGTTCCCTCAATTCCGTCAGGAACTTGGCAAAGGTCATCGAGCCCTCGGGCCACGGCCCGAAGCCGGAATCCGCATTAAGGTGACCGGCATCGCCGGCATCGATGAACAGCGAGCCCCAGGCGCCGGCAATGTCTTCCGCGACGTCGAAGGCGCAGAACGGGTCGTTGCGGCTGGCGATCACGATCGAGGGAAAGGGCAGCGGCTCGCGCGAATAGGGTCCGAAGGTCATCAGGTGCCGCGGCCTGATCTCCGGATTGGCGACGTCGGGCGGCGCCACGAAGAAGGCGCCGGCCACCGGCCTTTGGAACTTCGGAATGGCCTGCACCGCCGCCGCCACGCCGAGCGAGTGGGCGACGAGCACCACCGGCCGCTCGGCCTCGTTGACGGCCCTGGCCACATTCGCGGTCCAGTCCTCGCGCACCGGCTTCGACCATTCGGCCTGCTCGACCCGGCGCGCCGTCGACAGTTTCGACTGCCAGCGGGTCTGCCAGTGTTCGGGGCCGGAATTGGTGTAGCCCGGCACGATGAGGATATCTGCGTCCTTGACTTTCATGGCGCGCATGTAGCGAGCGCCGCCCTTTCGCGCAACCGTGCCGAACGACGTTCACCATCAATTTAGTGAACACCATGTTCGCTCCTTGCTCTCTTGTGTGAACGATCGCGATCGACGATCTGTGGCCAGGACAACATAGCCTTGAAGGGCCGGGATTTTGGGGCTGACACGACGTAGGATGATCGGCGGCGCGTAGCTTCTGGCTTTGGGAGTTTCTTCGAGCGCCCGAACGGAGACGATGATGAGTGAACTGCCTTTTGCCGCGACCACGCCGGTCAGCGTGTCGCGCGTCGGCCTGAGGGCGCGCGATGCCGAAAGCCTCGCCGGCTATTACCGCGCCGTTGTCGGTCTGCAGGAACTGAGGCGCGCCGATGGCGTGATCACGCTCGGCGCCGCCAACCGGCCCCTGCTGGTCATCGAGCCCGACGCCGCGGCAAAGCCTGACGATCCGCGCAGCGCCGGCCTGTTCCACACCGCCTTCCTGCTGCCCAGCCGTGCCGATCTCGGCCGCTGGATCAATCATGCCGCCGCCAACAGGATCGCCATCGAGGGCGCGTCGGACCATCTGGTCAGCGAGGCCCTCTATATGACCGATCCCGAGGGCAACGGCATCGAGATCTATTCTGACCGCCGTCCGCAGGACTGGAAGTGGATCGGCGACAAGATCGCCATGGCGACCGAGCGTCTGAACCTTCCGGCTGTCGTCGCCAGTGTGCCGGCCGATGACGCCGGCTGGCAGGGCGCGCCGGAAAACACCATCGTCGGCCACGTCCATCTGCGCGTCGGCCGGCCGGAGGACGCTGAGGCCTTTTGGCATGACCAGTTCGGCTTCGACACGGTGGCGAGATATGGCGGCCAGGCGGTGTTCCTGTCGTCGGGTGGCTACCACCACCACATTGGCGCCAATGCCTGGCGCAGCGCCGGCGCCGGCCGCCGCGATCCGGCACGTTCGGGCCTAGCGTGGGTCGAAATGCGCTCGGACAATGTGACCGGCGAGACGACCCGCGAGGATCCGTGGGGCACGGTGATCAGGACCATTCCCGGCAAGGCGTGATCCAACGTCGGCACAGCTCTTTTTCTCCCCGTCACTATACGGGGAGAAATGCCCGGCAGGGCAATGAGGGGCAGCGCCAGTTTTGCGAGTTTGTCTCCCCCGGACCTGGACGTGGCGAGTACAGTCATCGCCGAAGTCGGCGCCGCCCCTCATCCGCCCTTCGGGCACCTTCTCCCCGTGAACGGGGAGAAGGAAAGGCTACGCTTCCCCAAACACCCGCTTGAAGATCGTGTCGACATGCTTGGTGTGGTAGCCGAGGTCGAATTTCTCACGGATTTCGGCTTCCGGCAATGCCGCCGTCACTTCCTTGTCGGCAAGAAGTTCATCAAGGAAATCAGCGCCTTGTTCCCATACCTTCATGGCGTTGCGTTGCACCAGCCGGTAGGCGTCCTCGCGTGACACGCCGGCCTGCGTCAGCGCGAGAAGCATGCGCTGCGAATGCACAAGGCCGCGGAACTTGTTCATGTTCTTGAGCATGTTGTCGGGATAGACGAGCAGCTTGTCGACGACGCCGGTGAGCCGCGACAGCGCGAAATCCAGCGTCACGGTGGCGTCCGGTCCAATCATGCGTTCCACCGAGGAGTGAGAGATATCGCGCTCGTGCCAGAGCGCCACGTTCTCCATCGCCGGCATGGCGAAGGAGCGCACCATGCGGGCAAGGCCGGTGAGGTTTTCGGTCAGCACCGGATTGCGCTTGTGCGGCATCGCCGACGAGCCCTTCTGCCCCGGCGAGAAATACTCTTCCGCTTCCAGCACCTCAGTGCGCTGCAGGTGGCGGATTTCGATCGCCAGCCGCTCAACCGACGAGGCGATGACGCCGAGCGTGGCGAAAAACATGGCGTGGCGGTCGCGCGGGATCACCTGCGTCGAGACCGGCTCCGGCTTCAGCCCGAGCTTCTTCGCCACATGCTCTTCGACATAGGGCTCGATGTTGGCGAAGGTGCCGACCGCGCCCGAGATGGCGCAGGTCGCGATGTCTTCCCGCGCGTGCACCAGCCGCTCGCGGCAGCGCGAGAACTCGGCATAGGCCTGCGCCAGCTTGACGCCGAACGTGGTCGGCTCGGCATGGATGCCGTGGCTGCGGCCAATGGTGACGGTGTCCTTGTGTTCGAAGGCGCGGCGCTTGAGCGCCGCGAGCAGCGCGTCGATGTCGGCGAGCAAGATGTCGCTGGCGCGGGTGAGCTGCACGGCAAGGCAGGTGTCGAGCACGTCGGACGAGGTCATGCCCTGATGGATAAAACGGGCATCAGGCCCAACGAATTCGGCGAGATGGGTGAGGAAGGCGATCACGTCATGCTTGGTGACGCGCTCGATCTCGTCGATCCTGTCGACGTCGAATTTCGCGACGCCGCCTTTTTCCCAGATGGCATTTGCCGCCTCCTTGGGGATGACGCCGAGCTCGGCCAGCGCATCGCAGGCATGCGCCTCGATCTCGAACCAGATGCGGAAACGGGTCTCTGGCGACCAGATGGCGACCATTTCCGGCCGGGAATAGCGAGGGATCATCAATCGGTCCTGACTTCGGGAAGCTTGATGTCCGCCTCCTAACAGAGGCGGACAGAATGCTCAACGCCGCTGCCGCGCAAACCAGATGCTGGCGGCGGCGAGCCCGATGAATCCTGATGGAAAATAGAGCCGGACGCCGAGCACGACGAACTGGTACAGCGCGGTCAGCACCGTGAACACGAATTCGAACGCCCACCGGATCGTGAAGGCCGGCGCATGCCATTCGGCATAGTAGGAGCGGTATTGCAGCGCGAACAGGGCGCCGGTGAAGGCGAGCGTCGCGGCCAGCAGCGCAACGAAAGCGGCAGCGAACGCGACCTCCCAGTGCCGCCCGCGCGATACGAGGCGCGCCAGGAACAGGCCGACCGGGAAGGCGAGCGCGCCACCGGCGGCATAGAGCAGCGTGACGAAGCGGATCTTTGCCGGCGTTTCCCAGTCATAGAGGAGGAGATTGACGAGCGCGCTGGCGCCCATCGTCAGACCCCAGAGCAGGGCGCCGACAAACGCGGTGCGAGCGGGGGGCAGGGCGGCCCGGAAATGGTTGCCGATGCGACCGCGAGCCGTGGGTTGCGAAATCGGTGTCACAGGCGGCCTGTCACGGCGATCCAGCGGAAATCCGGCCCCTCGAAGCCGTATTGCCGAACCGCGATCAGCACGGCATAGGCGCTCAACCCCTGCATCGAGAACGTCTGCACCGCGCCGATCCGGTAGCCGTTCGGACAGCCGCGACTTTTGGGGATCGACTTGTCTTCGTGCAGAAGTTCGGTCTTGCCGCCATCCTTGGCCACAATGCGCAGCAGGCGAAAGCCGTTGATCTCGCCCTGGCTCTGGCAACCTTCGGTGTCGTTCATCGGGATTTCGTCCAAGCGGAACTCGAGCGGATCGTCGACCGGAGAAAAGATCGGGCGCGGATTGACCACCATGCGGAACGGATCGCTGGAAAGCTCGGTCACCGGGCTGAAACCGGCCGTGATGCCGCGACTGGCCGCCAGCTCGGCCTGGCTGACGATGGCCTCGCCTTTCTGGCGGGCCTGCAGCCGCGCCGCATCGAGCGTTGCCGCCTCGTCGTCGAGACGAACCAGGATCGGCGTTCCCTTGAGGAATGAGTCGGTGACGGTGTCGATGTAATAGCGG
>NZ_RZSG01000460.1:0-4830 GCF_003997725.1 Mesorhizobium sp. M4A.F.Ca.ET.050.02.1.1 | reverse complement strand
GCCTG
This sequence comes from Mesorhizobium sp. M4A.F.Ca.ET.050.02.1.1, assembly GCF_003997725.1. Lineage (NCBI taxonomy): Bacteria > Pseudomonadati > Pseudomonadota > Alphaproteobacteria > Hyphomicrobiales > Phyllobacteriaceae > Mesorhizobium > Mesorhizobium sp. M4A.F.Ca.ET.050.02.1.1. Next base: position 4,825 of record NZ_RZSG01000460.1, on the reverse strand, counting down.
ACGGCGGGCTTGCAGAGCTGGATTGCTTCGCGCACTCAGGCGGCGCTGCGCGTTTCCGAAATGACGCCGACGAGATCGTTGACGACAGCCTCGACCAGCTGCGGGTCGTCGCCCTCGGCCATGACGCGGATCAGCGGCTCGGTGCCGGAGGGCCGGATGACCAGCCGCCCGGCCTTGCCGAGCCGGTTGCGCGCATCCTCGATCGCCGCCTTGACCGGCGCCTCCTCGAGCGGCTTGCCACCGGCGATGCGGACATTCTTCAAGAGCTGCGGCACCGGCTCGAACTTCTTTGACAGCTCGCTGACCGGCCGGTTCTGCCGCTTGATGCAGGCCAGCACCTGCAGCGCCGACACAAGCCCGTCGCCCGTGGTCGAGAAATCCGAGAGCACGATGTGGCCGGATTGCTCGCCGCCGACATTCAATCCATGCGCGCGCATGTGCTCGACGACATAGCGGTCTCCCACCTTGGTACGGTGCAGCTGCAGCTTCATGTCGCCGAGGAAGCGTTCGAGGCCGAGGTTGGACATCACTGTCGACACGACACCGCCGCCGGCCAGACGCCCGCTCTGGTGCCAGGACTCGGCGATCAGTGCCATGATCTGGTCGCCATCGACGATGGCGCCGTTCTCGTCGACGATCACCACCCGGTCGGCGTCGCCGTCGAGCGCGATGCCGATATCGGCGCGCACTTCATGCACCTTCTTCTGCAGGCCGGCCGGATGGGTCGAGCCGCATTCCTTGTTGATGTTGAAGCCGTTGGGCTCGACATTGATGGCCACGACCTCGGCGCCGAGTTCCCAAAGTGCCTCGGGCGCCACCTTGTAGGCGGCGCCGTTGGCGCAATCGACGACGATCCTGAGGCCCGACAGCGACATTGAGCGCGGCAGCGTACGCTTGGCGAATTCGATATAGCGGTCGTGCACCCCGTCGACGCGCTTGGCGCGGCCGAGCCCGTCGGAATCAGCAAGCGCCAGCTCGATATCCTTGTCCAGCATGCCCTCGATGCGCTCCTCGATCTCGTCGGAGAGCTTATAGCCGTCGGGGCCGAACAGCTTGATGCCGTTGTCATAATACGGATTGTGCGAGGCCGAGATCATCACGCCGATGTCGGCGCGCAGCGAGCGCACCAGCATGGCGACCGCCGGCGTCGGAATGGGGCCAAGCAGGAACACGTCCATGCCGGCCGCGCACAGGCCCGACACCATCGCGTTCTCGATCATGTAGCCGGAAAGCCGCGTGTCCTTGCCGAGCACGACGCGGTGGCGATGGCTGCCGCGCTGGAACGAAAGGCCTGCCGCCATACCGACCCGCATGGCGACCTCGGCCGTCATCGGAAACTTGTTGGCGCGTCCGCGAATGCCGTCGGTGCCAAAATACTGCCCTGCCATGCGTTTCTAGATCCCCGTCGGTTTTTCAGCCGCCCGTATTGCCACAATTGAGCCGCACCCGATCATCACATTTCGTGATTATATATTACCATTCCTTAGAAAATCATTGTGCTGGGCTGGTCAAGTGATTCGACAGCCTAACATGGCCGTCCAGTCTTGCGGCAATGGACCAGGCGTTGCAGGTCCGTTGGCTGTAGATTCGCCCCGCAAACCTTGCTCAGGCGGACCAGATCGCAAGGATTCCATCACCTTATCGGGAGGAACACAGTTTGTGAGGGCGTCCGCGCTGGTAGCATCTGGCGCGGGCGGGCGTTGAGGGCTATTGGTTTCGCAAAGGGACAACCTATGGGCGACAGCAACGGAGAAAACGCCATGCTCATCCATCGACTTGCAACCTTGACGGGATTAGCCGTCGCAACCTTGTTCCTGGCGGCGCCGGCCAACGCGCTTACCATCGCCGAGTGTAGCACCAAGTATAACGCGGCAAAGGACGCCGGAACACTTAACGGCCAGACGTGGAACCAGTTCCGCAAGGCTGAATGCGGCACCGATGCCGCCGCAACCACCGACACCAAGCCCGCCAAGAAGACGGCGAAGGCAAGCGATGCGGCCAAGTCCGACTCCAAGGCGGCCGCCGCCGACGACGACAACGCGGCCAAGGGCCTGACCGCGAAGGAATGCAGCACCAAGTACCAGGCCGCAAAGGCTGCCGGCACCTTGAACGGCATGAAGTGGAACGACTTCCGCAAGAGCGAGTGCGGCGCCGGAGCCACCGCCGCAGCTGCCGACGCCAAACCCGCCAAGACCACCAAGGCGGCGGCCGCGACCGAGGAGACCGCCAAGGGCCTGACCACCAAGGAATGCAGCGCCAAGTACCAGGCCGCCAAGGCCGCCGGCACGTTGAACGGCGTCAAGTGGAACGACTTCCGCAAGGCCGAATGCGGCCCCGGCGCAACCGCCGCGGCGGAACCCGCCAAGGCAACGACCAAGGCCGCCGCCGCTGAAGGAGGCAAGGGCCTCAGCATGGCCGATTGCAGCGCCAAGTACCAGGTGGCCAAGACCGGCAACAAGCTCAACGGCATGAAGTGGAACGACTTCCGCAAGGCAGAGTGCGGCGCCGCCGCGGACGACGACGACACGGTGCCGGCTCCGACGGAGGCGACCTACACCAGCGAACCCGAGAAGCCGTCCGTTGCCGCTCCCAAGGGCGTGAAGTTCCCGACGGCGATCTCCAAGAAGTTTGCCAGCGAGACCCCGGCCAAGGGCCGCATGCACACCTGCCTCGAGCTGTACTATGCCAACAAGGACGCCAACACGCTGAACGGCCTCAAGTGGATTCAGAAGGGCGGCGGCTTCTACAGCCTGTGCAACGCCAAGCTGAAGAGCTGATTTCGCTTCGTTTACGGTTGACGAAGGCCCGCGAACCGTAAAGTTCGCGGGCCTTTTTCTTTGTTGGGCGTGTTTGAGCGAGTACGCCGCATCTGATTTGCGAGTTGGCCAGCGGATATTTCTGAGGCGTTTTTGCTGCCCCTCACCTGCCTGCCGGCTTCCTCTCCGGGGAGAGGGGCGCTCTCATCGCCGATTTCGCCAATCGCGAACGTTGCAGGAAAAGCGCCGGGGCCGCGGCCGGCCACCTTCTCCCGTCACTATACGGGGAGAAGTGCCCGGCAGGGCGATGAGGGGCAGCGCCGGCTTTTGAAAAGAGAGCGGGTCAAAAGCAAAAACGTCACGGACCAGCCGCTGCGTTTTTGGTAGGTGTTCGCTTATCATCACCCCTGCAGCTGGGCTCCATGCCGCCTTCCGGCTCCGGGCCCTTCTTGCCGCGGCCGCCGGCGCCGGCCTTGCTCGCATCTGCATCTCTCTGGAGCGATCGGTATCGTCAACCGCCACACTTCCCACCGCCAGGCTTTATAGTAGCTCGCAAAAATTCTGATTGAACATATGCAGAACAAACAGTATACAAAAAGACATCGATCTCGTTAGCAACCCGGAGGGTCTTATGTCTAGTTTGAAATTGGCCGTATTGGCTGTGACGGCATTGGTTGCGTGGGGCGTCGCCCCTGCAAGCGCACTGACGATGAAGGAATGCGGAGAGACCTATCGCGCAGCCAAGGAAGGCGGCACTCTGAACGGCATGGACTGGGCCGCTTTCCGCAAGGAGAAATGTGCGATGCCCGTTGCCGAGAGTGTCAGCACGGATACGGTCAAAACCGAGCCGCAGCCGAAAAAGGAAACCAGCGCGGCGGTCGCGCCCCCCGTAGCGCCGGCGGGCGTGACATTCCCGACCACGCTGGCCGCCGAGTTCAAGACCGAAAAGCCCGCGAAGGCGCGGATGAAGACCTGCCTGCAGGGGTACCACGGCAACAAGGAGGCAGGTACGTTGAACGGCCTTCGTTGGATCCAGAAGGGCGGCGGCTATTACAGCCTGTGCAATGCGCGGCTGAAAGCTGAATCATAAAAATCGGATACGGCGGATAAGGCGATTCCCACGCGCCAAGCCGTCATCCTCGGGCCTGTCCCGAGGATCTGCTGTCGGGCGACGGGAGCTGGAAACCGCCAACCCGGTTGCGTTGGCAGGTCCTCGGGACAGGCCCGAGGATGGCGCTTCAACGCACATCCGGCGCGTCTCCTGATTTACAACGCGTCGCGTGAAGCCGTCGGATAGGTCAAACCAAAGATTAGAGCGCTTCTGCGTTCCCTGAAACGGTGAAGCGCTCTGATCTCGACTAGCCCTGCGGCTGCGGCTCCATGCCGCCTTCGGGCTCCGGGCCCTTCTTGCGGCGGCCGCCGGTGCCGGCCTTCGGCACGGCCGAGCCACGGCTGGGCGGCGTGTCGTCGCCGAGGTCGCGCGCCGGCTTGTGGCCGGCGATCAGCTGCTTGATCTCCTCGCCGGTCAGCGTCTCGTATTCGAGCAGGCCTTGCGCCAGCGCGATCCATTCCTTCTTCTTCTTGGTCAGGATCGCCTTGGCCGTCGAATAGGCGTCGTCGATCAGCCGGCGCACCTCGGCATCGATGATCTGCGCCGTCTCTTCCGAGATGTTCTGCGTGCGCGCCACCGAATGGCCGAGGAAGACCTCTTCCTGGTTGTCGCCATAGGCGACATGGCCGAGCTTGTCGGAGAAGCCCCAGCGCGTGACCATGGCGCGCGCCAGCTTGGTCGCCTGCTCGATGTCGGAGGAGGCGCCGGAGGTGATGTTCTCCTTGCCGAACTTGAACTCCTCGGCGACGCGGCCGCCCATCATGATCGCCAGGCGCGAGATCATGTACTTGTAGCTCATCGAATAGCGGTCGCCTTCCGGCAACTGCATGACCATGCCGAGCGCGCGGCCGCGCGGGATGATCGTCGCCTTGTGCAGCGGATCCGCGGTCGGCACGTTGAGCGCGAGGATCGCGTGGCCGGCCTCGTGATAGGCGGTCAGTTCCTTCTCGGCCTGCGT
>NZ_RZSG01000045.1:0-18851 GCF_003997725.1 Mesorhizobium sp. M4A.F.Ca.ET.050.02.1.1 | reverse complement strand
ACAGGGGGTACATGCTGCTTGAGTGCGACCTGCTCGCAATCGATTGGCAGGCAGGAAAGTTGGCTCGAAACCGCAAAGTCATCTAACAATATCTTGGCACTGCCCAGCTTGCTCTTTCGCCTGCTGATCCACCGGACAAGCGATACCCTCCGAACCAAAAAAAAACGTTTGCCGATTGCGGACGCATCCATGGTCGTCCCCTGGTTGACGAAACTCTATCAATCATACTAGGTATACCGAACATGTCAACCGTGAGGCGTGATGCCTTTTCCATTTTTAGGACCGCTAACAGACGCTCGCCTGTTTGAAGTGATTGCAGGATACCATCCCAACGCACCTACAAGGATAAGCTGTGCCCAAGAAGATCAACTTCAGAATCGACGGCATGCAATGCATCCGGTGTCAGGCCATCCATCCCTTAATGGACTATTTCGAAGGGTGCCCCCCTTGTATGGAAGCGGGCACGCCCGCAAGTGTTGCGCCGCACTACACAGCGTGGCCATTGTCATTGGACTTTGACACAATTGGCGACTGGCTCGCATACCCAGAGCCATCGGGTTTGGGGGAAGGCAACACGCCATTGTCAAATCTGCCTCGGCTCGCTGCGGCCCTGGGCTTAAGCGCATTATGTACCAAGAACGAGTTCGGCAATCCCACTGGCTCCCACAAGGACAGGATGGGAAGGATAGTTGTTAAACGGGCACTCGACATCGGAGCCAAGACGATCGCCGTTGCCTCAAGTGGAAACGCAGGGGTGTCAATGGCGGCCTACGCCGCGCGAAGCGGCCTTGAATGTGTCGTTGTCACGACGCCGGATCTCAACCCGAATTGGCGGCGGGCCATCGAAATGCACGGCGCACGGATCGTCGCAACCGAACATTCTGATGATCGATGGGCACTCATTGCCCAGCATGCGAGAACAGGTAATTGGTATCCGGCAACAAATTACACAATCCCACCCGTTGGGAGTAATCCGTTTGGCGTCGACGCTTATCGTGCCATTGCTCTTGAGCTTCATCTGCAGTTCCAGGCGGTACCGCCGACAGACATCATTGTGCCGACGGCACGCGGAGACCTGCTCTGGGGGATCGCCAAGGGTTATCGGGATCTGAGGGATTCGGGCTTGGCGCGATCGATACCCAAGATCCATGCAGTGGAGCCCTATCCTCGCATTTCCGGCGCCCTCGCCGGCCACGGCATGGTTGGCACCTTCCCAGGTGATACCGACATGGTTTCGATCGGTGGCAATACTGTCACCCAGCAGTCACTCCATGCGCTCGAGATCGCAAAAGGCTCACCAGTTGCGGTAGATGGTGATGACGTCGCCACCGATCAGGCGGCTCTCGCAAAAGAAGGGCTGTATCTCGAGCGGTCAAGCGTCGCTACCCTGACGGGTTTGCGCAAATTGATCAGCGCAAAGAAGATCGCGTCGAATGCCCGCGTCGTGCTGATTGCGACATCCCATGGCTACAAGGAACAAGCTCGCTTTCTTGATCGACTGCCGACGAAACCACTGTCAAGGCAAGTATCGGCGTCACGTTAGCTGTGTTGAGGATAGGCTAGTACCTCTGCACAGAGGTTATGACTCTTTGGAAGTCGGCTTGGGATAGGCTTTGGCCATCTTAAGGCGTGCGTTTTCGGTAGAGAACATCCAGTTGATGCGAGCGCCACTGGTGTTTCGCAGGTGCTCCCAGGCAGCGGTCTCCGCGACGAGGCGATCATAGCTATTGATGCGACGATCGAGGCACTGGCCGCGCAGGACGCCGATTTCGATCTCGACCATGTTGAGCCAGCTGGCGTGTTTGGGCGTGTAGTGGAATTCCAGCCGTCGAAGGACGCGTCGCGCCTCTGAAGCAGGCGGAGCCTGGTAGAGCGCGGCGGCCGAGTGGGTTGACAGATTGTCGAGCACCACCCTGACGCGTTCGGCCTGCGGGTAATGGATATCGACGAGGTCGCGCATGCGCTCGGTGACCTTGACTTTGCGTCGACGCGGGCTTGGGTGACGAGGCCATTGCCGCGACGGTGGTTGTCGGCGGCGCCACTGTCTATCGCACCAAGCGCCGTTTCGTGGAGATGGGTCTGGAGGCGGCGCTCAGCGAAGAGCCACGCGCAGGCGCGCAACGCAAGCTGACGGGCAAGGAAGAAGCCCTACTGGTGGCCACCGCCTGTTCCAGTCCGCCGCCGGGCCGCGCCCGCTGGACCCTGGAACTGCTGGCCGGTGAGTTCGTCAAGCTGACCGATCACCAGGAACTGTCGCGCGAGACGGTGCGCCGATGCTTGGCAGACAACGATCTCAAGCCCTGGCGCAAGGACATGTGGTGCATCCCCAAGGTCGACGCCGAGTATGTCGCGCGCATGGAGGACGTGCTCGACCTCTATGCCGAGGCACCGGACCCGAAGCGACCGGTGGTGTGCTTCGACGAAAGCCCGACCCAACTCATCGGCGAGGTGCGTCAGCCGATCCCGGCCGAACCGGGCCGGCTTGAGCGGTATGACTGCGAGTACAAGCGCAACGGCACCGCCAACCTGTTCGTCTTCCTCGACGCACCGCTCCTGGCGTACTTGGCGGGCAAACGCCTGCGGGTTCCAGCTTCACCGAAAAACAGGGCCAGTACCTCGCCTTCATCTGGGCTTATATGCAGATCAACCGCCAGCCGCCGGCCGAACGCGACATGCAACGCTATTTCGGCGTCACCCCGCCGTCCGTCCACCAGATGGTGCTAACCCTCGAACGCTCCGGCCTCATCCGCAGGCAACCAGGTGTCGCGCGCAGCATCCAACTGCTCGTCGCCCACGACATCCTACCCAAACTTCAGCCGGTTCAACCCGTCATAACCTCTGTGCAGAGGTACTAGCCGCATCTTATTTCTCCGGTAAGGTACCCATGCGATTGCCAGAGAAGCAAGACCGAGTTCAACGCAAAGCCCGCTTGCCGCGACGCAGGTGGTAACGGCTTGGAGCCTATTCGAAGCAAAGGCAGTGCGCTGATGCGAGGCGTTCTCGAACAACTCGAGGTCCGTCGTGCAGGCTCGCATGGGCGGAGGGCAGAAGCGTGTCGATGCCCAGCACGCAAAAGGCAAGCTGACCGCCCGAGAGCGCCTCGTGGTGCTTTTCGATGAAGGCCCGTTCGAAGGAATACGACATGTATGTCACGCATCATGCAACAGACTTCGGCATGGATGCCCAGAAGGTTGCCGGGGACGGCGTGGTCACAGGCTGGGGTACGATCAACGGCAGGCTAGTTTATGTGTTCTCACAGGACTTCACAGTGCTTGGCGGAGCTGTGTAACTCTGGGAAGTACCCACTCGGCATTTACTTCTGCGTGATTGACCAATCGATCAAGTCGACGGCACGCTGAAGTATCCCCTCGGTCCGAACACGGCTGGGCGCAGCCGCGATAACGTGTGCGATGCGGTCTCGCCTGATGATCGGCGTCTTGGGTTCAACATACATTTTTACGTCGGCGATACCTGGGACAGCAGCAGCGCGACTGCCGCCGTCGATCCAATCGAGAGTGCCATCGCAATCGGCAATTAGGTACCGCGCGGCCGCAGTCTGCGCATGTCCTTTGCGCAAATCCCATTCGTCGCCAATGACGAGCTTGATGTGCTCGGTGATGAGATCGACACCGTAAGCTAGCTGGACCATGTCAGGAACGGGCGAACCCGCAAGACGTGGATTGACTTCAATAACGACTGGGCCGCGATTTGTCCACCTAAGTTCAATGTTAGTTGGCCCCCAATCGAGACCAAGAGCGCGCAAACAGCTCAGCGAAACATCGGTGATACGCTTGCACTCTCCATCGGTCAGCGGCGCCGGATAGATGTGTCCACGACAGACGAAATGCGGTGGGCCGTAGTCAGCGGCGGCTATGCCTATGACCTCATCTCCCATCACTTCGAGGTTATATTGGGGACCTTGTTCGAATTCTTCGACCAGTATCCTCGGCGAGGACCGCCATATATGCTTCCCGCCCAACAGATAGGTCGTGTGTTCGGCCAACTCATCGACGTTGCAGCACAATCGGACGCCGCTGCTGCCGATGCCGACGGCAGGCTTAAGGATCACCGGCAGGCCGATCTCTGCGGCGGAGCTTTTAACCTCCGACTCATTCGTTGCCAGGCGATAAGCAGGTATTGGAACGCCGGCCTTCGCGAGGAGCTGACGTTGAGTGAATTTGTCGCAGCATTGTTCAATGGACGCGGGGTTCGGTCCCGGTAGGTCGAAATACCGGCAGAGCTTACCAACTGTGGCATAGACGTCCTCCAGGGCGCTCGTGATGCCAGCAATGTCATAGGTCTCAGTCAGACGGGAACATTCACTGATCAGCGGATCGAGATTGTCTGTATCGACACGGATTGCCTCCATCCCTTCCGCCGCAAGATAGTCATACGGAGACGGATCAGCTGACAACGCAATTGGATGAAGACCACGGCGCTTGGCCGCTTGAACGTATCGCAGCATATTACTTGCGCCTTCAAGCAGGATGAGCGCCCTTGTTGCCATGGCTGTTAATTTCCTTACGTTGCAAGCTGTGCCGCGGTCCGAGTGTAAATCGGCATCACCTTTTAGCTAACCTCAGAGGTTGCGGTGAACATACCATCGGCAGCGAGCGCAGCTGCAAAGATTCTGTGAAGTTATTTGAAGGACCTGTTGCAATATGTCCTGTAACCGCAGCGTGGCACCGAGCGTCTCAACCAATTTCGAACTGCGATTTCAAGGGACGCTGGTTTAACCCGCAAAGATTCGAATTTTGACCACTCGTTGATCTCCGAGCACAGCCGGCTCCCTAGCTCGGGGAGACGCGAAGTCAGCTATCGCCTTGATCGGATCGCCGACCTGACGCCTCCAGACGCCCTGCAAATAAGCTCCTCGCTGACCGCGGTGCGCTGCTGAGTGCGGGTTTCACTAAATTGGGACAGCGATTTCGGTATGTCGCGGACAAGCGTTTCGCAGACGCGCGTGCCTTGCTCCTTGCGCCAGGGATAAGACTTTGCGGCGATCAAGACCGCGGTGGGTGCTGAAGTCGATGTCTTCGATCGAAGCATTGGCTAACCGCAGCTTTGCCCTTGCCAGTCGATTGGTCAGCCGCTTGTCTGTTCTCAATGCGATCTCGCGATCGAGCTCAGGCCGAGCCGTTCGTCGAAGCTAAGGTCGCTTCCATGGCTCTGCTCGCCAAGCTGGCGATAGGCGGCAGCCATTCCGGCAAGACCGAGCGTATGCATTTGATCGAGCATTGGATACTATCAATGAGAAAGGAAAATACTTGATGCTGACCCAAGGTTTTGCCGCGGATGTTGCCGTGCGGCGCGCCGGCTTGACGGCCTCACTCATAGGCGGGCTTGGTCGAGACCCGATTTGAGAATGTTGGTGACGGCATCGAGCAGACCCAGCACGGCGCCCGGCTGCAGGCGCGCTCCCTGGCGGAACTGGTGCACTCGACGCTCGGCATCAGTGTCCATCCCCGCAGCATCGAACGCGCCATCGCCCGTAAAAAAACGGTGAGCCCTATGCCCACTCCGGTGCTACCGCACAGCTGCAGGGATTTCTACAAGACGCTGCCCGCCGCCGTCCTGTGCGGTCAAGCCTGCGCCAAGGAGATGGGCACCATCGTTTTCCACGGCCTTTGGCAAGGACTGGTGGTGCTGATCGCGAGCCCCCCCCAACCTTCCCCGCCGACGCATCGGCGGCCGGAACCACCGTCCACGGCTTCGGCTGCAGTGCACGATCGCCAGCTCGTGCACATGCTCGCCAAAATGGTGCTGGCACCAGAAACCCGGGGGAATCATGTCTACTGACATCGCATGAAGGGTTGACGCCGACCATCTGCGGCGTGATGCATTGCTCTACGTGCGCCAGTCCTCTCTTCGTCAGGTGTTCGACAACACCGAGAGCACCAAGCGGGAATACGCCTTGCGCGATCGCGCAGTGGCGCTGGGGTGGCCGATCGAACGTGTCCACGTCATCGATAGCGACCTCGGTCTATCCGGCGCGCAGTCGCAGGACCGCGACGGCTTCCATCACCTGGTGACCGAGGTAGCGATGGGGCGGCATGCTGGGATCGTGCTGGGGCTGCAAGTGTCGCGCCTGGCACGCAACAATGCCGACTGGCGCCGCCTCCTTGAGCTGTCGCAACGCATTTCCCGTTACCGCTACTCGAGAGTAGGCGACTACGACTTTCTGCTCCCCCCGTCGCAATCATTGTTGATGCGAAGAAGAACACGCCGCGCGACCAGCAGTTCGCCTTCTACCGCGTGCTGGACGAGGCTTTCGGCGAGGAGCCGACATCGATCACGCCGCCGAACTCTGGTGCCGCATAGGAGCGATAGTAGCAAGGCGATAGGCCTGGCGTGAAATCGCCTCAGCGACTTCGGTGCGACCGTAGCCGACAAGGTGGACTTCAAGGCGATCTTTGCAGATGTCGATCCCGGCGCTCGGGCCGTATAGCCCCGGCCTCCGTTCAGGCCTCATGGAAAAGAGAGGGGCGATCATACTCTAATTCGGTCCTCATCCCTCACGCCGCCTGCGGGTGGTGTAGGCCCGCAAGCGGCAAGCTACCTTGGTCGCGAGACAATCGAAAGCCACAAGACAAGCCTCGGCCTGTTTGATCTGATCCGAATGTTTGGACCTTCCAACCTTAGGGCTCTCCGAAGTCCATAGCGCGGCGACCGATCTCGACCGCGAAAGATAGCAAAGTTGGTTGACTCGGCTCCCGCGATTTGACGACCCTCTCCGAACCGACGTCCTCAGTCGCAGGCCAAATCCAGCACACGTTACGACGCAGAGTATTATTTACCTTAGGACCTGATGCTGCGGCTGGGAAAAATACTCCTGGCGGGTCATTTCGTAATATTGGTATAATCTGCAGCCATGCCAGCGATCGTCGATATAGCGCAGCCCCAACTTCGTGGCTGTCCGCTGCGACCGCACGTTACCGTGCGCAATGAGGCCGACGACCTTTTCCTTGGTCGAGCTTCGCAAAGCGTGCGTGATGGCGAAGCGTGCGGCCTCCTGCCCCAAACCTCGTCCTATTCCGTGTTCGACCAGTGAAGTAGAGAGTTCGATATTATGGGTGTCCTCGTAGTCGCGCAGGCCACAGCGACCGATGAAAATCGGACCACCATTGCGCTTTTCGTACACGATCCAGGCGCCGAAGCCGTTCTTGCGCCACTGGGCCAAAGACCAATCGACCCACTTGCGCACATCCTCAATTGTTTGCGGAACATTATTGAAGATTACCTTCTGAACCACCGGATCGGTATGCAACTGGAACAATTCTGCCTCGTGTTCGGGCCGCATGGGGGTGAGGATCAAACGTTCGGTCTGATATGTGAGCATAGGTATTTTTCCAATCTGAGCGGTTTGTGATGTCAGAGGCAAGCTCCTACCCCCCGCATCGACGGTGACCGTGGACTTCTCGAATCGGCCAAGAATGGTGTTGGCCTCTAAGTACCCGACCCCGCATCGATACCAGCCAAGAGCCTCCCTCCGTTTGAGGCAATATGGATCGAACTCGATCAACTGCCTGCAAGAGTTGCGCCAGGGCTGCGTCGCGATCCGGCATGATGTTGCAGGCGGAGACGTCGCCGGCGTATCTCGGCGAATTGTGAAGAGCCACGTTGGCCTGCCGGTCAGCCGGCGGCGATATCGAATTGCTCCGCGAGCGACAGGTCAAGAAACTACGCGTACATCGTCTGGCGTTCTGGCGCTTGGCATCAGTGGGACGGTTCGTCTTTTATCTGCCTGTTCGGTGAGATGGCTCGCCCTACACTGCACGTCCGAGGGTTACTCGGAAGGCTCAGTCGATCCTCACATCACAGAAGGACGAGCAATGGCAAACTTAGAGAAGCTTTTGTCGGACTTGATAGAAGGCGGGATTGCGATTGCCGCGCTGACCCTGGCCCGGAGAGATCCAGTTGTTCGGCGAGGTCGACGCCTCGCCTCGAGCATAGGTCCGGATCATCAACAGGATCTCGGACAGATTCGACGGGTGCATTTCTGTTGCGAGGCCGGACTGACCGTTTACGGTCTCTATGGTTTGATCCAGCAATTTGACTATGAATCTACCATCGTCGCTGATTAGAGCTGGGCGAGCGCGTGAAGACAAACCGGCGCGATTCACTGTCCTTGGCGCGGCTGTTGCGTGCCGGCGACTGCGTTGGCTCCACGAACAGCGAATCAATTATCTCGCCACCAGACCTCACTTCAGGCGATTGTCCAAATCCACGGAGCGAAGGAGCGGATTGAGGTTTTCGTGCACGCTCCGGACGGGCAGCCGCTGGCCGATCCGCTTTGCCGATCTGCGGCGCCCGCCGACCACGCTTGGCGAGCACCGCCGCGCCCGAACCGCCCTGCGAGAGCGCGGTCTGGCGCTAGTCGACGAGCAGCTGATCTTCGAGACCATCGAGGCCCAGCGCTCATGGACGATGAGGCTACCAGGCGCACAAAGGCGGCGCGTCGACTGGCGGAGAGGCGCGACCGGGCACTCGTCTCCGCCTCAAATAAATCGATGGCTCCGGCTGAGCCTGGGCAAGCTGAGGACGACAGGCCGATCGATTGGAGCAAAGGCGCCGGTCTTTCCCGTCGAGGAATGGTCGTGAGAGGGGAGGGGCCATACGAGCACCTCGCCGGCGCTGCCGCCGCTATGCCGCGCTACCGACGAAGAGCGTGCGCATTTCGCAAAAGCCGGACAGGGATTTCGCTAATTCCCGGACTGGAGTGCACCCCCAGACTGGGACAAGGAAAATCGCGGACAGTTTCCCCGCAAAGAGAGGAAACTGGGGCATGGCCAGGCGGCAAAGAATCATTCACGAGGATCAAAAGCGGGAGCTTCTCCGGCACATGAAGGCGGGCGAAGCCGTCACCAAGTTGGCAGATGAGGTGGGCATCAGCCGCCAACGTCTTTACGAGTGGCGCGATCATCTCAGGCTTCGTGGTAACCTGAAGTCACGTCGGCGCGGCCGGCCGGCGAGAGTGGCGGAAGGAGTTGACGGGGACTTGCCATTGCAGAGCGCAGTCGATCCGCCGGCGTCTCAGGAAAAGGCTCTGACTAAGGCCAGGCGCCGGATCAAGGAATTAGAGCGGAAAGTCGGGCAACAGCAGCTCGATCTCGATTTTTTTCGCGAAGCCTTGCGGCACTTCGAGGAAGATCAGCGCCGGAGCGGCGCTCCTGGCGAGACGGGATCTTCAAAGTCATCGAAAAGAGACGACCGGCCTGTCGCAAGGCGAATTCAACATCGATCGAATGTGCTGGCTCGCTGGCGTTAGCCGCGCGAGTTATTACCGTCACTGGCTAGATTCGGCCCCTCGTCGCGCCGAGAGATATCATTCAAAAGTTGGCGCTCGGCAACGTGCACTACGGTTACCGCCGGATCGGAGCCCTGCTGCGTCGGGAGGGGTGGCAAGTCAACCACAAGTGCGTTCTGCGCATCATGCGCGAAGACAATCTGCTGTGCCTGCGCGCGCGACCCTTTGTTCCTGCAACGACGAACTCGAGGCATGGTTGGCAAGTCGTTCCGAATCTTGCCAGGGGCATGATCCTCAATGGAGTCAACCAGCTATGGGTTGCCGATATCACCTTCCTGCATCTGGCTGAGGAGTTTGCTTTCCTTGCCGTTGTGCTTGACGCCTTTAGCCGCAGGGTGGTCGGGTGGGCGTTGGATACGCATCTCAGAGCAAGCCTTGCCATTGAGGCCCTCGAGATGGCCATCACCGATCGCCAGCCTGCTCCTGGGGATCTCGTGCACCATTCCGACCGCGGAGTTCAAGGCGGATTCAAGTGGTCGTCGCAACACCGATTGTGTTCACTCACCACAGCAACTCGTCAAGCGCCTCTGCCGGTGTTTTCCAGCCCAGAGTTTTTCTCGGTCGGGCATTGAGGGCCGCGGCCACGGCGGCGATCTCGTCGGCGCTGTGGACGCTCAGGTCGGTGCCTTTCGGGAAGTACTGACGCAGCAGTCCATTGGTGTTCTCGTTGGTGCCGCGCTGCCAGGGGCTTTGCGGATCGCAGAAGTAGACTTGGACACCCGCGTCGACTTTGAGACGATCGTGCTGAGCCATTTCGGCTCCCTGATCCCAGGTCAGCGAACGGCGCAGTTCTTCGGGCAAGGTGATGATGGTGCGCGTAATCGCGTCGCGCACGGCTTCGGCCCCGTGTCCCGCGAGAGCAGGGCCATTCTTCATGCGCGGAGCTTCGCCATGCCCCGCAAGCCGGGGAAGATGCAGCAACATCGTGAAGCGTGTCGTACGCTCAACCAGCGTGCCGATCGCCGAGCTGCCAAGACCAAGGATGAGGTCTCCCTCCCAGTGACCCGGCACCGCGCGATCGACCGCTTCGGCGGGGCGTTGACTGATCATGATCTCCGGCGAGACAAAGCTCTTGCCTCGCCCACGTACGCGCCCCCTGGGGACCCGCAACACGCGCCCCGTTCGCAAGCAGGCCGACAGTTCGCGGCGTAGCGCTCCCCGGCCCTGAACGAAGAGAGCTTGATAGATGGCTTCGTGGCTGATGCGCATCGTCTTGTCGTCCGGGAAGTCGATCGGCAAGCGTCGGGCGATCTGTTCCGGGCTCCAGTGCCCTGGCCCATCGCCGATCCTTTCGCGGACCGTGCCGGCGGCCCCTCCACCGAACGGCCGGACCAGGAACGGCGGCGCCACTTGGGGACCTGACGACGCCGGCCAGTCGCTGCTCCACATAAGTGCGCAAGGTAGTGTTGAGCGCAAGCTTGGTCGGTTTGGGCCGACGGGCCGATCGGTCGGCGTGCCATTGGGCTGTCGATGCACGATATTCCAGCCCGCCGCTGCGCGTCGCGGCATTGTGCGTGTTTCGGTAAATCCCGGACACCCTTTTCGCTAAATCCCGGACAGTGATTTCAGTAATTCGCGGACAGCGATTCCGCTAAATCCCGGACAGTTTTCGGGAGCGGATTTGGCGGTCGGTTCTCGGCTGCGCCGTTCTGGCAGTTTGGCCTCTCACGATGACGTTGAGAGGGGCCATGCCGAGACGGAAGCAAGCGAGACGAACGAGCGTGAGGGATATCCAAGCGATCTTGCGCCTGACCCATGAGCAGGGTCTTTCGGTGCGTGAGGTGTCGGAACGGCTGAAGATCAGCAAGACGACAGTATCGACCTATTTGCTGCGGGCGCGGGAGGCCGGGCTGTCACGCTGGCCTCTGCCGCCGGGCCACGACGACGCGACACTTGAGCGGCTGCTGTTTGGCCGTGCCGGTCGCCCGCCGCAAGATCTGAGCGAACCGGACTTTGCGCTCATTGCCAGGGAGCTGAAGCGCAAGGGGGTGACGCTGACGCTGTTGTGGCAGGAGTATCGCGCCGCCCATCCCGACGGCTACGGCTACACCTGGTTCTGCGAGCACTTCGCCGCTTTCGAGCGCCGGACGAGCGCGACATTCCGCAATCGGCATGCGGCGGGCGCGGTGATGCAGACGGACTATGCCGGGCAGACGGTGCCGGTGATCGATCCGGCAACCGGCGTCATCTGCCCGGCGCAGATTTTTGTCGCGGTGCTGGGCGCCTCCAATCTGACCTTCGCCTTTGCCAGCTCCAGCCAGAAGCTGCCGGACTGGATCGAAGGCCAGGTGCGAGCGCTCGCCTTCTTTGGCGGGGTCACCAAGGCGATCGTCTGCGACAACCTGAAGGCCGGTGTCGTCAAGGCGCTGTGGTTCGAGCCGACGCTGAACGCGACCTTTGCCACCATGGCCGAGCATTACGACACCACCATCCTGCCGACCCGCAGCCGCAAGCCGCGCGACAAGGCCAAGGTCGAGGGCGCGGTCCTGATCGTCGAGCGCTGGATTCTGGCGCGACTGAGGAATCGATCCTTCTTCTCGATCACCGAGCTCAACGCGGCGATCACCGAACTGCTCGAGGAGCTGAACAACCGGCCGATGCGCCATATCGGCCAAAGCCGCCGCGAACTGTTCGAGGAGATCGAGCGGGCTGCCTTGAAGCCGCTGCCGGTGGTGCCGTTCGAATACGCCGAGTGGAAGTCGGCGAAGGTCCATCCTGACTACCATGTCGAGGTCGACAAGACCTTCTACTCGGTGCCGCACCGGCTGATCGGGCGTACCGTCGAGGTGCGGCTCACGCATCGAGTGGTCGAGATCTTTCACGATCACCAGCGTGTTGCCAGCCATGTCCGTCGCTCACAGCGTTCCGGCCATGTCACCGTCAACGAACACATGCCCAAAGCGCACCAGCGCTACGCCAACACCACACCGGCTAGCCTGATCAGCCGGGCGGCCAAGATCGGCCCCAATGCCGCCATCCTGGTCGAGCGCATGATGCGCGACCGACCGCATCCGGAACAGGGATACCGCTCGGCCATGGGCATCCTGTCGCTGGCGCCGCGCTATGGGCCGGAGCGTCTCGATGCCGCCTGCGAGCGGGCGCTGCTGATCAACGCGATCGCCTACTCCTCCGTCACCGCCATCCTCAAGGCCGGCCTCGACCGAGCCAGCTCCGCAGAACCGGCAAAGCCGACACCCCAGCACGCCAACATCCGCGGCTCCACCTATTACCAGTGAAGGAAAGGAAGAAAGAATGCTGACCAACCCCACCCTCGATCAGATGCAGGCCCTCGGTCTGGTCGGCATGGCTGCCGCCTGGCGCGAACTGGCCGAACGGAGCAACGCCAACGAGCTCAGCCGTGACGAGTGGCTCGGCCTGATGCTCGACCGCGAGGTCGCCATGCGGGCCGACAAGCGCGTCCGGAACCGGCTCGCCTCAGCCAGGCTGCGCTTTCCCGAAGCCTGCATCGAGGACATCGACTTTGCCGCGCCGCGCGGGCTCGACCGCCGCAACACCATGGCGCTCGCCCAGGGTGAATGGCTGAAGGCGCATGAGAACCTGATCGTCACCGGCCAGACCGGAACCGGCAAGTCATGGCTGGCCTGCGCCTTCGGCCGGCAAGCAGCACGGCTCGATCATTCCGTGCTCTATGTGCGCGTGCCGCGCCTGTTCGAGGATTTGGCGCTCGCCCGTCTCGATGGCCGCTTTCCACGCCTGATCGACAAACTCACCCGCGCGCAACTGCTCATCCTCGATGATTTCGGAACCCACAGCCTCACTGACCAACAGCGCTTCCATCTGTTCGAAATCGTCGAGGAACGCTATCGCCGCAAATCCACCCTGATCACGGCCCAGGTCCCGGTAGCCAGATGGCATGATCTGATCGCAGACCCCACCGTCGCCGACGCCATTCTCGACCGGATCGTGCACAACGCCCACCGCATCGTGCTCCAGGGCGATAGCATGCGAAAGCAAAAGGCCGCGCCCCTCTTGACCGGCACCGAAAACGGCGAAATCAATCATCCATGAACGCAACAAGGCACCCGAGGACCGACGCCGCCAATCTGTCCCGACATTAGCGAAACCACTGTCCGGGAATTAGCGGAACCCCTGTCCGGCTTTTGCGAAATGCGCAGCCGTCGCCGTATGCGTACATTGAGGCACTTCCTCTCCCGCGTGGAACTGGAAGACAGTACGCATCCGGTTAAGACCGCAGACGTGCGTATCCGGCGACCATGAGCACCGCGATGCTGGGGTCAAGCTTTCGATGGGGAGACGCGATGATATTCTTCGAGGAGGAGTTTGACCTTCTCGATGCCTTCATCGGTGAAGGCCACGCTCCCGTCGTCATCGTTGGCGCCGTACACCCAGATGACGCCGTCCTCGGGCTCGAGACCGAGGGTCAGTTCCTGGATGAGCGCTTCGCTAACGCCGAGGTCCCTGGCGACACGGTCGACGGTGTGGACGTGATGCACCTTATTGCGCTGCATGATCAGGCCGCCGCTGGTTGGGTCCGCAGTTTTGCGGATGTCCAATTCCATATGTGGACGGCTCCCACTTGCATATGTGGACGGCTCCCACTTGCAAGTGTTTTTTACAGATATTTTTGATCGGATCGCTTGCTTCCATATGTGCGGCCTTTGTGTGTGGTCGCACATGACCACTGGCCAAGATGGTTTCCGCAACGCATGTTCCTAACACGGCAACGACCTTGAAAGGCCACTGGAACTGACGGAGTATCACGCGTCTTGGATCGATCGATCGCACCATCTGCTTTTCTTTGCTCACCGTGATGGCCAATTCCTATGTTGCTTGCGTTTGCCCCTCTGTCCGCCGATACGCCTCGCCGCTCACCATGAGCTTCCAAGCGACACGGGCGATCTTGTTGGCCAGCGCCACCGCAACCAGCTTCGGCTTTTTTCGTTGCAGGAGTTCGGTGAGTCATCCGGAAGCATGTCTGCTTCGACCTGCTCTGACGTGTTGAAGAAGAGCAGTCGCACCCACCACTAATACGCTCCTCAGCATTTCATCTCCGGCACGGGTGATCACCCCAAGCCTGACCTTGCCTGCGGTCGAATGGTCTTTGGGTGTGAGCCCTATCCAGGCGGCAAAATCTCGACCAGACTTAAACATCCGAGGGTCTGGGGTCTTTATCATCAAGAGCGATGCGCCGACGGGTCCGACACCCGGGATCTCCGCAAGGCGCCTACTGCATTCATCGGAGCGGTGCAACGCGATCAATTTTTCCTCGACGGCTTTCGTTTCGGTAAGCAAGTCTCGATACTCAACGCCGTGCATGGCAAAAGCTCGCGGGCCAGTTCAGGCAGGGATCCATCAGCCGCTATTCGCTCCAATAACGCAAATCATCGATCCGATGGGCCGGATAGACGGGCAGTCGGGCGAGGACGTCGGCGAGCCAGGCCTGCGGGTCGATATCGTTCATCTTGGCGCTGACGATCAGTGTATGCGTTAATTGAAACTCAGCTCTCTGCAGCAGGTTTCTTATTGCACGCGGGGCGAACGCCGCACCATTGTGCCGCGAATAGAGCGATTGTCTTAGTCACACGTCGCAAAGATGATAGGGACACGCGCTCGTCGACCGCATGGATGTTCTCCGCGATGGGGCCGTAAACCAGCGACGGGATCCCCGCATGGACGGCATAGAGGGCAGCATCCAGATAGCAAGCCATGACATACGCCTTTAAGGGCGGACCGTCGGGTGCATCGGCAGCTATGTGCGCCTGCGCAAGAACAGATTCCGCTTCCGACCCGGGAGGAAGAGTATAGCCCGCTTGCACGACGCCGACCCATTGCACCACGGGTTCTGGACAGCGCTGAACCAATGGATCCTCGGCAGCCACGGTGGCGACAAAGGCCTCGAACTCCTTCATGCGCTCCCGAGGGTTGTCGCCAGGGTAAAAGCCGATGCGCCCCTCGAAGCAGCAGGATGATGGAACAGACGCAATCCACTCGCCACCTTTGATGGTCCCTATCGTCAGAGCGGCCGGATTTTCCACATTATCGAAGAATGGTTTCGTCACCCGCTCTTCATTCCAGCGTGCCTCAAGTTTACGCAAGTGATCGATGATCCGTATGGCTGCTTCGAGGGCGCTCACCCCGCTACTGACTTCGCGCGGATGGGCCGGCGTGCCGTCAACCGCGATGGCAAACTTGATCACGCCGGAATTTGCGCGAACAAGCTTTTCATCGGTCGGCTCTGGGATTAGCACCGCGTCAGCGACATGTCCGCTCGCCAATGCCATTGCAGCTCCGTTACCGGTGATCTCCTCCTCCACGACGGAATGGATTTGGACGGGCGCTGTCAGTTCAAAGCCTGCAGCCTTGATAGCATCGAGAGCAAAGATCGCTCCAGACAGGCCTGCCTTCATGTCGCCGGAACCGCGGCCGTAAAGCCAGTCACCACGTCTGGTTGGTTTGAACGGCGGGTCTTGCCAACGGTTCGGATCGCCTGTTGGCACAATATCGACATGGGCGTTCAGGATGAGCGACCGTCCCAGTAAGGTTGCCGGGGTGTGAGTCCCAATTACATTCCATGAGTTCTCATAGCTGACCGTTGCAGGGGAAAACGCCGGGTGCTGGCCTATCAGTGCCGTGTCAATCGCTTGGCGATTGACCGGATAGCCCCGTTCCTGCAGCGCCGCTTCGACCAATGTCTGAATCCCGGCCTCCTGTCCCCGAAGGGAGACACAGCGTACCAGTTCTGACAGGAAGGTAACCTGCTTTTCAAAGTTCTCGTCGACAGCGAGGAGGATACGATTGCGATCAGCCTCAGAAAGGGCACTCATTGAGGGGGAGTGCTTATTGGCAGCTTCATTGGCCATTGTTGGGACCTTTAAACTTTGGACGGGGATCGAGCGTTGAAATCACCCACCTTCGTCGGTTGTCAAAATTTACCCATACAGTAGTTCCTCAGATCTCACATTGGCGGGCATGCTCAAAGCGATCCTGAGCCAATACTCGAGCGTGCCCGTGCCAGCTCGTTCATCTCGGATGCTGACACGATCCAACCGAGTTTCCGCTTTACACCCGAACTGATGCATCTTCCCTGTCAGCTGCGCTACATGTCAGTTACCGATGCTATCGATTAATGCGCGAGCGGACGCATCAAACTGAAGAGGCAATCGCCGCGGCTGGTCAGCGAAGGGAAACGGGTGCAAGCGATACGGCCGGATTGAGGAAAGCGGATTTCTAGTGGCTCCCGCACCGGATCATCGAGCGAGTACAGCCGACCAGCCAACTCGCCCTTAACCACAGTTTGACCAATCGATGCCGTGGGCTCGAATATCCCATCAGCGTCAGAGTAGACGAAGAAGTCGCGGTTAGGGACTTCCATGAGCTCTGTTCCGGAGCTCGGTGGTACCAGTATGTTTGGCGCGACACCGATGTGCTTGAGGAGGCGCTTTACACCGTTTTCAGCAATCTCGAGCCCGGCTAACGATAAGGTGGCGCCGCCTCCGAGTTCCGTGGTAATGATCGGAACGCCGAGTTCTCCGGCAACGGCATTCAGGGTAGTGGCGCCGCCGCCGCCATCGCCACTGCTGACGAAACTCACAGGTGCTCCAAAAACCTCCATAAGGTCTAGGAGCTTTTGATGCTCCCGAGGCGTGCGCCCGTATCGGATGAGTGCGCACTGAATGTAATCGAGCGAGAATCCACCAGAATGAAGATCAACTGCAAGGTCCGCCATTGGAAGCATGACTTCGCTGATGTAGTGAGCAATCATCTCGGTGGGCGTACCGGCGGCCTTGCCGGGAAATGAGCGATTGAGATTTCCTTCGTCAAGTGGAGAGACCCGTCGTCCAGCCTTTACAGCAGGAAAATTCAGAGACGGAATGATGATCACTCGACCCGAGACATCTTCTTGGCGCAAATCGCGAGCTAGTTTCCTCAGCGCCAGTTGACCCTCATACTCGTCGCCGTGGTTGCCCGCGATCAGCAATGCCGTCGGGCCGTCGCCATTTTTGATACTGACGATTGGAATAGGAATCCAGCCATAGGCCGATTTGTCGGTGGAGTGAGGCAGCCGAAGGCAATCGCTAAACTTGCCGTCTCGCTCATAATCGATGGGTGTCAAGATTCGGGATTTCATTGTCATGATGCGCTCACGTTGACTACTTTGCTACTTGATAACGGGGACGCGCTCAGGTGAAAGCTCGCTCAGGAATTCGACGCCGCCATCCGTTATGAACACGACCTCTTCGAACTGAAAGACTGCACCGTTTTTCTCGAGCTTCGGCTCAACATGAAAAATCATGCCTGGCTCAATTACAGTCTCGTCAGCCGCGGATATCGATGGAGGTTCGGTAACGTCGAGACCACCGCCGTGCCCAATGCGCGAGACCTGGCCGTATATCTGGCCGAGATCAGCATCTTTCCACAGGCCCTGGAACTTGTTGAAGATGTCGCAACAGCGAAGTCCAGGTTTGAAGCTATTGGCGAGTTCAATGGTCAACGAGCGGACGCGCTCATATGTACCAATCTCCCAGTCCGTTGGATCGCCGCACCTTGCGATTCGATTGCGATCGGCGGGATAGCCGCCGTACGTCGCGCGGAAATCTGTCCAAATGTAATGCCCTTGCCTGAGCCTACGCTCCGATGGATGGCGGCCGTAGAAGAAATCGCCATCACTGAACAGCATAGCGATTGGCGGTGCACTCTCAGCACCGTTTAGATATATTTGCGCCTGCATCATCTGGCAGAGCTCAAATTCAGTGATACCGGGATAGGCATTCGCAATAGCCTGATCGAAGGCTCTATTGACTATATCGAATGCGACCTTCTTCATCGCCGCTTCAAACGGGGTTTTAATCAGTCGCACTCGCCAAAGGAGATCAACCGCACTGGTAACACTGCGGTCTGAAGCCAGATCGCGAAGGCGATCAATCAAGTGGAGTGAACCGCGTCCAAACATGTCGGGCCCGAAGTCGACGGCAATGCGTCGGCCGCCAGCCGCCGGCATCGCGCCGATCCAGTCGGCAATGGAATCTACGGCCTCAGGGAGGTAGCCATCATATAGAAGAGTTGTAAAAACTCTCGGTGCGCTTTCGATTAGCTTTGACTCGGTGAGGCTTCCGACGATGAGCAAATGATCATTTGTAATCACAGCCAGCACAGGCCGAGCATTATATCCCCACGAGAAGGTTCGATAGTCGGTGAAGTAGTTAACATTCTTTTCGTCCGTCAAAATCATGACGTCGATCGCATCGCGGTTCATCTCGATCCGCGCGCGGCTGAGCCGCATTTCGAGCTCCGCCAGGGGAACGGATGGTGAAGGCGGCAATGGCCTTGCATTCATAGTTATCGAGGATGAGGAGTACAACTTGCTTTCACCGGCGGTACCGTTCTTCATGAACTTAAATTCCCTTGGGGACTGGAAGGTGCAATGAGGGACCAGTCGATCGGCAGTTCGGTTCGACGTGGCCTGGACAAATCGCGCGTTGAACTATCTGCCTGATCTCACAGAGATGTCTCGAAGACGGATCGCGTTGGGCGCCCCGCGGACGCTCTGCTCTCGCGGTGAGAG
>NZ_RZSG01000459.1:0-4831 GCF_003997725.1 Mesorhizobium sp. M4A.F.Ca.ET.050.02.1.1 | reverse complement strand
GATCGACACCAAGGATCTCGCCACGCACCGTGTGCTTTTTGGCAAGGTGACAGGCCTGCGCATCGGCGATAATTTGCGCCCGCTGATCTATCACGGTCGCGGCTATCGCGCCCTGTAGGTGCCTTGATGGCTGACTCTACGGAGATGGAATGACCGGCTTGAAACCGCGCCCGGCGCCGCGGACGATCGACGAGACGCTCGATCTCCTGACCGGCGCGGACTATGTGGCGGACCGTTCGCTGGCCACCGTGCTGTTTCTCTCATTGCGCATGAAGCGGCCGCTCTTCCTCGAGGGCGAGGCCGGCGTCGGCAAGACCGAGATCGCCAAGGTGCTGGCCGAGGCGCTCGGCCGCCGGCTGATCCGCCTGCAGTGCTATGAGGGGCTCGACGTCTCCTCCGCCGTCTACGAGTGGAACTACGCCGCGCAGATGATCGAGATCCGCATGGAGGAGGCGGCCGGCAAGGTCGTGCGCTCGGACATGGAGCGCAACGTCTTCTCCGAAAAGTACCTGATCCGCCGCCCGGTGCTCGATGCGCTGACCGGCAAGGCGGGCGCTGCCCCGGTATTCCTCATCGACGAGCTCGACCGCACCGACGAGGCCTTCGAGGCCTTCCTGCTCGAAATCCTCTCGGACTTCCAGGTGACGGTGCCGGAGCTCGGCACGATCAAGGCGGAGGAGCCGCCGATCGTCATCATCACCACCAATCGCACGCGCGAAATCCATGACGCGCTGAAACGGCGCTGCCTCTATCACTGGGTCGACTATCCCAATGCAGAGCGTGAGCTGGAGATCGTACGGCGCAAGGTGCCGCAGGCCAACAGCCGGCTTTCGGCCGAGGTTGTGTCCTTCATCCAGAAGCTCCGCCAGATCGAATTGTTCAAGGCGCCGGGCGTCGCCGAAACCATTGACTGGGCCGGCGCATTGACCGAACTCGACAAGGTGGCGCTCGATCCGGAGACAGTTTCCGACACGATCGGCGTGCTGTTGAAATACCAGGACGACATCGCTCGCATCGGCGCGGGCGAGGGCCGGCGCATCCTCGACGAGGTCAAGGCCGAGCTCGCGGCGGCGCAGTAGGCCCATGAAGGCGCCGCGTTCCGATCCCGCAGAGGCCACGGAAGACGGGCGCATCGCCGACAACATCGTCTACTTCGCCCGTACCTTGCGCAAGGCCGGCATGCGGGTCGGGCCGGCTTCGGTCAAGGATGCGATCGAGGCGGTGCTTGCCGCCGGCATCGGCTCGCGCGATGATTTCTACTGGACGCTGCATGCCGTGCTGGTCTCCCGGCACGAGGACCATCCGGTCTTCGACGAGGCCTTCCGGCTGTTCTGGAAATCGCGCGAACTGATCGAGAAAATGCTGGCGATGTTCTCGCCCGTCGCGCTGAATACCAGCGAGAAGCAGAAGCCTCGCGCGGCCGAGACCCGCGTCAGCCAGGCGATGTTCGAGGGCCATCAGAAGAACCAGCCGGCGAGGGAAATCCCCGAGATCGAGGTCGACGCCCGCTTCACCTTTTCCGGCAACGAGGTGCTGCGCGGCAAGGATTTCGCCCAGATGGACGCCGCTGAACTGGCCGAGGCCAAGCACGCGATCGCCGCCTTGCGGCTGCCCTTCGACATGGTCCGCACGCGCCGCTTCAGGGCGGACGCGCAAGGCAGGCGCATCGATCCGCGTGCCATGATGCGGTCGGCCGCGCGCACCGGCGGCACGCTGATCCTGCCGAAATTCCGCTCTGCCCGCGAGGTGCATCCGCCGCTGGTGGTGCTTGCCGACATTTCCGGCTCGATGAGCCAGTACACGCGCATCTTCTTGCATTTCCTGCACGCGCTGACGGAAAAGCGCCGGCGCGTGCATGCCTTCGTCTTCGGCACGCGCCTGACCAATTTGACGCGGCAGATGCGCCATCGCGATCCCGATGCCGCGCTCGCCGAGTGCTCGGCGACTGTGAAGGACTGGTCCGGCGGCACCCGTATCGGCGACACGCTGGCCGAGTTCAACCGCCTGTGGTCGCGGCGCGTGCTGGGGCAGGGGGCTGTGGTGCTGCTGATCACCGACGGGTTGGAGCGCGACGAGATCGCCGGCCTTTCGGAAGAAATGGAGCGACTGCACAAATCCTGCCGTCGGTTGATCTGGCTGAACCCTCTGCTGCGCTTCGACGGTTTCGAGGCGCGCGCGCGTGGCGTCAAGGCGATGCTGCCGCATGTCGACGAGTTCCGCCCGGTGCACAATCTCGAGGCGTTGGCCGATCTCTGCGCCTCGCTCGACCAGCGGCCGGCCGCTCGCGTCGATCCGCGTCGATGGCTGCGGGCTGGCGACAGGCACGCCGCATAGCCATATGTTTATCCATCGGAAGAAAGACTCCCGGAAAATTGAAATCACCATACAGGGACCGATGAATGACGCTCCAATGCATCAACCCAAAGGATCTGCCAATTCCGCAGACGTACAGCCAGGTTGTCGTTGCGACAGGCAGCAAGTTGGTATTCATCTCGGGCCAGGAGCCCGAAGACCTGGATGGCAAACTTGTTGGCCGTGGTGATCTTGCGACTCAGGCGCGCCAGGTGTTTGGCAATCTCGGCCGCGCACTCGCCGCCGCCGGTGCGGCGCCTGCGCAGGTCGCCAGGATCACGATCTATGTCGTCAACTACAATCGCGATGAATGCCTGCCGATCATCGAAAAGGCGCGGGTAGAGCTGTTCGGAGATCATAAACCAGCTGACGTGGTGCTTGGCGTGGCGAGCCTGTCCCCCGGCTACCTAATCGAAGTTGACGCAGTCGCGATGATTGATTGACCATACATTTGCGCGAACTGGTGGTGCGCAGATCATAACAGACCCCAAGAGGAAGCAGTCGTGGAAGACAGCATCTATCTCGATGAGGCCCGCGATCCCCTGATCATCGCGGAAGGCTGGATGAAGGACGGCAAGGATGTCGCCATCGCGACCGTGGTCGAGACCTGGGGTTCGGCGCCGCGCCCGGTCGGCAGCCATCTGGTCATCGACGCCGACGGCAATTTCCACGGCTCCGTCTCCGGCGGCTGCGTCGAAGGAGCGGTGGTGACCGAGGCGATCGATGTCATTGGCTCGGGTAAGGCCAGGATGCTGGAGTTCGGCGTTGCCGACGAGACCGCCTGGCAGGTGGGGCTCTCCTGCGGCGGCCGCATCAAGGTCTATGTCGAGCGGCTAGGTTAGGGCGCCATGGACCCGTATGCGCTGAAAACATTGAACGAAGTGCGCCGCGCCCGCCGCGCGGCGATCCTGGTCACCGACCTCGGCGACGGCCGCGACCGCATCGTGCGCGAGGGCGATCCAGTCGCCGGCGAATTGGGCGAGGCGATCGCCAGGGCATTTCGTACCGGCAATTCCGGCTCGGTCGAGGCGGAAGGGCGCACCTTCTTCCTCAATGTGCATCTGCCGCAGCCGCGCCTGGTGGTGATCGGCGCCGTCCATATCAGCCAGGCGCTGGCGCCGATGGCCAGGATCGCCGGCTATCCCGTCGAGATCATCGACCCGCGCACCGCTTTCGCCACGCCGGAGCGCTTTCCCGATGTGGCGCTGCACGCCGAATGGCCGCAGGATGTGCTGGCGCGCCAGCCCCTCGACAGTTACACGGCGCTTGCCGCCGTCACCCACGACCCCAAGATCGACGATTTTGCATTGAAGGCAGCGCTCGACGCCAGGTGTTTCTATGTCGGCGCTCTCGGCAGCAGGAAGACGCACGCCAAGCGCGTGGAACGCCTGCTGGCGCTCGGTGCCAGCGCCGACCAGATCGCCCGCATCCATGCGCCGATCGGCCTCGATATCGGCGCGGCAAGTCCGGCCGAGATCGCCGTCGCGGTGCTGGCGCAGACCATCCACGCCTTCCGTTCGCGCGGCCTCGAAGCAAAAGGCGCCGTGGCGTGAAATTCGGTCCCGTTCCGATCGATGAGGCCGAGGGCGCGGTGCTGGCGCACGCCACAGAGGCCGGAGAGCGGCGCTTTCGCAAGGCGCACAGGCTGAGCGCCGATGATCTGTCGGTGCTGAAAGCGGCCGGCATTTCCGAGGTGGTCGCGGCCGTGCTGGCGCCCGACGATCTCGGCGAGGACGCGGCGGCGGAACGGATCGCCGCCGGCATGAGCCATCGTAACGTGGAGGCCAGGCCCGCCGCGACCGGCCGGGTCAATCTCCACGCCGGGGCGGCCGGCGTTTTCACTGTCGACCGCGCGATGATCGACGCCATCAACGCCGTCGATCCGACCATCACCATCGCCACGCTGGCGCAGCATGCGCCGGTCGAGAAAGGCCAGATGGTGGCCACGGTCAAGATCATTCCCTTCGCCGTCGCCGGCAGTCTGGTCGATCGGGTGGCAAGGATCTGCACCGATGGCGAGATCTTTGGCATCAACGCCTATCGGCCGATACGTATCGGCGTCATCCAGACGATGCTGCCCGGCGTCAAACCGAGCGTGCTCGACAAGACGCTGCGCATCACCGAAGCGCGCCTGGCGCGCTCGGGCAGCCATCTGACCGCCGAGCGCCGCACGCCGCACGAGGTCGCGCCCGTCGCGGAAGCGGCGACCTCGCTCGCCCGCGACAACGATATGGTGGTGATCTTCGGCGCCTCGGCGATGAGCGATTTCGCCGACGTCGTCCCGGCGGCGATCGAACACGCAGGGGGCAGCGTGGTCCGCGCCGGCATGCCCGTCGATCCCGGCAACCTGCTGGTGCTGGGCACGCTTGCCGGCAAACGCATCATCGGCGCGCCTGGCTGCGCCCGCAGCCCCAAGGAGAACGGCTTCGACTGGGT
Source organism: Mesorhizobium sp. M4A.F.Ca.ET.050.02.1.1 (assembly GCF_003997725.1). NCBI lineage: Bacteria > Pseudomonadati > Pseudomonadota > Alphaproteobacteria > Hyphomicrobiales > Phyllobacteriaceae > Mesorhizobium > Mesorhizobium sp. M4A.F.Ca.ET.050.02.1.1. The sequence goes on along the minus strand of NZ_RZSG01000459.1, from coordinate 43 downwards.
GCTCGACCGGCTGATCGCCGGCCTCGACGTGACGGCTGGCGAT
>NZ_RZSG01000458.1:0-4833 GCF_003997725.1 Mesorhizobium sp. M4A.F.Ca.ET.050.02.1.1 | reverse complement strand
GCGCCGTCTGGTGCGCGACCATTCGCAAGTTCTCCAACATCGCGGCCAGCGTGCGCATCAATGCCACCAACCATCCGACCTGGCGGCCGACGCTGCACCACTTCACCTACCGCGCCTCCGACTATTGGGACGACGCCGAGCACGAAAGCGAATTCTTCGCAGAGCGCCGTGCGAAACGCGTCACCATCGGCCACGACACCTGGCTTGGCCATGGCTCGACCATCCTGCCCGGCGTCACTGTCGGCGATGGCGCGGCGGTCGGCGCCGGCGCCGTGGTGTCGAAGGATGTTGCGCCTTACACCATCGTCGGCGGCGTGCCGGCGAAGCCGATCCGCGAGCGTTTCGACCGTCGCACCGCCGAGCGCTACCAGGCGCTCGCCTGGTGGGACTGGGACCATGCAAGGCTGCGTGCTTCGCTCGACGATTTCCGCGCGCTTTCAGCCGAGGCGTTTCTCGAAAAATATAGCTGACGTCACCGATGTTCCCGTGTGCGTCATTGCCAGGGACGGACGCTGGAATTTCATATCCCTGACACAGGATTAGGTCACGAGGCGGTCTTTCTCTGGAGATCGCAATGCTCGATTTGGTCAGACCCTCGCTCGCCGGTTTCTTTGAAGGCACCAACCCGACGCCTCCGGTGCATCTCGGCACCCGTTACGACGCGGCGGGCAACTTCCTCCTGGAGCCTGGCAACACGGTCGTCAGCCACCTCGTCAACGGCTCGCCCTCCGAAGCGGCGGTCATCGAGGTGCGCGAGCGCATGCGCGCCATGCTTGACGCCGACCGGCTTGCCTTCACCCCGGTCTCTAGCCTGCACATGACGTTGTTCCAAGGCATCATCGAGCGCCGCCGCCGGCTCCCCTATTGGCCTCGGGATGTGGCGCTCGACACCGGCATCGACGGCATGACCCGCCTTTATCTGGAGCGCCTGGAAGGCTTCCAGGGGAGCGGCGCGTTCAGGATAAGAGCCATCGGCGTCACCCCGAACGGCCTTACCGTTGCCGGCGCCTCGGACGAAGACCGGCGCATCCTCCAGGCCTGGCGCGATGCACTGTCGGTGCCGTTCGGCTACCGCCACCCCGACCATGACACCTACGTCTTCCACATCACCTTCGCCTACCAGATCCGCCGCCTTGCCGACGGGCGCGCGGCGGCCTGGCAGGACCTGTTCGACGATTGCCTGTCCTTCCTCGACCGCGAGGCGCCGGTCATCGAACTCAATCCGCCGGCCTTTTGCAGTTTCCGCGACATGAAGCATTTCGAGGAGCTCCTGGTCCTCGGTTGAGCCCATGCATGGCGCCCAAAAGTGCCTAGCGATTTGGGACAACGACATGCAGGCATTCCGGCTCTGGGCCCTAGCCTGTGGGCGGTAACAAAACTGACATCAATCCGACACGGCAGGTTCATGGCGTTGCGCTAGCCAAGGTTAACAGACCTTCAAAGCGCGACTGGACTGGAGCTTTGCCCATGTCAGCAACATCCGCCACGCTCGAAATCCGCGGTGTCACCCGACGATTCGGCAAGAACACCGCGGTCAGCGCTGTCGACCTGTCGATCCCGCAGGGCCAGATGGTCGGCATCATCGGCCGCTCCGGCGCCGGCAAATCGACGCTTCTGCGCATGATCAACCGTCTCATCGACCCCAGCCAGGGGTCGATTTTTTTTGACGGCGCCGAAGTCTCCCGCCTGCAGGGTTCGCCGCTGCGGCGCTGGCAGCGCGACTGCGCCATGATCTTCCAGCAGTTCAACCTGGTACCGCGCCTCGACGTGCTGACCAACGTGCTGCTCGGCCGGCTAAACCACCGCTCGACGCTCTCCAACCTGTTCGGCATGTTCTCGCGCAGCGAATGCGCCGAGGCGGTAGCGGCGCTCGAGCGCCTCGACATCGCCCGCACCGCGCTGCAGCCGGCTGGCACGCTGTCCGGCGGCCAGCAGCAGCGCGTGGCGATCGCGCGCGCCATGATGCAACAGCCGAGGGTGCTGCTCGCCGACGAGCCGATCGCCTCGCTCGACCCGCTCAACGCCAAGGTGGTGATGGACTCGCTGCAGGACATCAACCTGCGCGAAGGCATCACCGTCATCACCAATCTGCACACGCTGGACACGGCGCGGGCCTATTGCAACCGCATCATCGGCATGGCCGCCGGCAAGGTCGTGTTCGACGGCGCGCCCGAGGATCTCGACCGCGACGCCGTGCGTCTTGTCTATAGTGCGGACAGCAATGGCGCCGATATCTCCGAGGCCATCACGTCGACCAGCGTCAACTTCAAGCCGAAGATTACCGCATCCGCCGGACCGCTCGAGCCCGCATTCCCCGGCTACTAGTCGATGTTTGCGAACCGTCCGCGCTGACGAAGAGCGGCAACCGGTTCGGCAAGGATCATGGCCAAGAAAACGAGCAACCCGGATCGCCCGCCCGCGTCAAAGGCAGCTGTCAAAAATTCGAACGTCGCCGGCGCGAGGCCGGAACAACAGGAGAGAGATCCAAATGTTTAGGAAGATGGTTTTTGGCGCCGTATCACTGCTCGCCATCGCGACGAGCGCTGCTCATGCCGCTGACCTCAAGGAATTCCGCGTCGGCATCCTTGGCGGCGAAAACGAGACGGACCGGCTGCGCAACTACCAGTGCCTGGCCGACCATTTGAAGGCAGAATTCGGCTTCGAGAAGGTCTCGCTGTTCCCGGCCGCCGACTACGACGGCGTCATCCAGGGCCTGCTCGGCGGCACGCTCGACTTCGCCGAGCTCGGCGCTTCCGGCTATGCCAGCGTCTATATCAAGGACCCCAAGGCGGTCACCCCGATCCTCACCACCCAGCAGACCGACGGCGCCACCGGCTACTATTCGATCGGCCTGGCGCTGAAGTCGTCGGGGATCACCGACATCAAGTCGGCCAAGGGCAAGAAGCTCGGCTATGCCGACCCGGACTCGACCTCCGGCTATCTGATCCCGCTGACCCAGATTCCGAAGGACACCGGCCAGTCGAACGAGGCCTTCTTCGCCTCGACCCAGTTCAACGGCGGCCATGAGAACAACATCCTCGCCGTCCGCGACGGCAAGGTCGACGTCGCGGTGGACGATTCCTCCGGCATCGGCGATTTCAAGAACGGCTATACCTCCGGCACCTTCCACAAGGAAGTCGCCAAGGGCGCCGTCGATCCGAACGACTTCGTCGAGGTCTGGCGCTCCGGCCTGATCCCGAACGGCCCGCTGGTCGTGCGCACCGCGCTCGGCGACCACATGACCGCCAAGCTCACCGCCTTCTTCACCGCGCTGCCGACCAAGGACAAGGCCTGCTTCGAGGGCGTCGAGGGCGGCGACTTCACCGGCTACGTTCCGGTCAAGCCGGACTTCTACAATGTCATCGTCGAAGCCCGCAAAGCCGCGATCGGCGGCTGACGGCATCAGGAAAAAGGGCGGCGGTCAAAAACGCCGCCCTTTTTGCATCTCCCGATCATGACTTCAGCGACAATCCATTCCGATGCGACCCGCCTGGCGGCCGATGCCTGGCGGCGCCAGACGTCGTTGCGCCGGCTTTACACCGGCCTCGGTGTCGGCCTGCTTCTCGTCGCCATGTGCGCGACCATGTGGTTCGCCGACGAGGCCAATGCCGGTCACTTCTTCGAACGGCTGCCGCATTTGCTGGATTTCCTGAGCTGGCTGATCCCCAAGGATTGGAACGACGTCTGGCGGGCGCTGTTCGACGTCGCCTCGCCGCATGACATCGGCACCCAGGAATTCAACTTCCCACTCGGCCGCGTCTACGTCTGGGGCGGTTTCTACATTCCCGAATATTTTGAGCTGATGCTGACCACGGTCAACGTGGCGCTGGTCTCGACCTTCATCGGTTTTGTCTTCGCCGTGCCCTTCTCCTTCATCGCCGCGCGCAACCTGACGCCGAGCCCGGCGCTCAGGCTCGTCGTCAAGCGCTTCATGGAACTGCTGCGCGCCTTTCCGGAGATCGTCATTGCCGGGCTGTTCGCGGCCATCGTCTCGATCGGCCCGGTCGCCGCCATCATCGCCATCGGCCTGCATTCGATCGGCGCGCTCGGCAAGCTCTTCTACGAGATCAACGAGAACATCGACATGCGCGCCGAGGAAGGCTTGCGGGCGGTCGGCGCCAACTGGTTCGAGCGCATCCGCTTTGCCGCCCTGCCGCAAGTGCTGCCCAATTTCATGTCCTATACGTTGCTGCGCATCGAGATCAACGTGCGCATCTCGACGATTATGGGCGCAGTCGGCGGCGGCGGCATCGGCGAGGAGCTGAAGCTCTCCATCTCGCGCGGCTTCGGCGCCAAGACGCTGGCGCTGGTGCTGCTGCTCTTCACCACCATCTTCATCGTCGACCAGTTCTCCGCCTGGCTGCGCCGCAAGCTCGTCGGCGAGCAGGCCTTTCTGATGAGCGCCTGACCATGATCCCGAAAAGTGGACGCCGGTTTTCGGACAAGATCATGGTCAGGACCAAGGGTTGAGCCATGGCCACGATCACAGCAAACGATATGCAGGCGATAGAGGCGCGCTACCCGCAGATATTTCGGCGGCCGCTCTACAAGCGTTTCGGACCGCTGTTCCTGGTTGCTGGAACCGTCCTGTACCTCGCCTATGCCCTGTGGTTCTTCAGCATGCCGCAGGTGCTGCGCGAGTCGCATTGGGAGCGGCTGCCGCTCTTCCTTTCGCAATGGATCAGCTACGACCTGCAGCCGGAGTTCCGCCTCGACCAGCCGGAGATCACGCCCAAATACCCGCGCTTCTCCGCGCTTGGCGAGAACCCCAATCCTGACTGGGTGATCAGGAACCCGGACGGCTTCACCGTGCTGATCGACGGCCTGGCCAAA
>NZ_RZSG01000457.1:0-4845 GCF_003997725.1 Mesorhizobium sp. M4A.F.Ca.ET.050.02.1.1 | reverse complement strand
GTGCTGCTCCGGTGAGTGGTGAGTGGCGAATAGTGAATAGTGAATAGTGAGTGGGTTTGCGAGTCCTGATGGTTCGATGATTGCCTTGACGCGCCGAAGCGCGCGGGCAAACCATTCACCATTCACCATTCACCATTCACCATTCACCATTCACCATTCACCATTCACCATTCACCGGCCTTTGGCGTCCAGCCGGCCCAGCAATATTGCCTTGGTCTTCCTGTCGACGAAGGCCGCCTCGATCGCCGTCCTGGTAATGGCGGTAAGCGCCTTGTCTTTTATCCCGAAATGCTCGGTGGCGATGTCGTATTCGCGCTTCAGCGAAGTCCAGAAATAGGGCGGATCGTCGGAGTTGAGTGTCACCCTGCAGCCCGCCGCCAATAGTTCCGGAAACGGATGGTCGGCGAAGCTGTCGAACACCTTGAGCGCGATGTTGGAACCCGGGCAGCATTCTAGCACCACGCCTTCGTCGGCGATGCGCCGGACAAGGTCGGGGTTCTCGATGGCGCGCACGCCATGGCCGATGCGGGAGGGCCGGATGTGGTCGAGCGCCGCCTGGACGCTCTCCCAGCCCATCAGCTCGCCGGCGTGGATGGTGATGCCGAGTCCGGCCTCGCGCGCGATCTCGAAAGCGCGGACATAGTCCTCGAACTCGCCGATGCGCTCGTCGCCGGCGACGCCGAAGCCCGTCACCAGCGGGTGGTCGCAGCGCGCGGCGAAGCGTGCCGCCTGCTCGATCGATTCGACGCCGACATGGCGCACGCCGGTGACGATCATGCGGGCCTCGATGCCGGTCTTGGCCTTGGCGCGCGCCATGCCCTCGCCAAGCGCGTCGGTATAGGCCTTGGGCGACAGGCCGGCCTTCTTCGCATGGTCCGGTGAGGTGAAGACTTCGGAATAGATGGCGCCGTCGCGGGCGAGGCTGGTCAGGTAATGGTCGGCCAGCCGCGCATAATCCTCCTCGGTGCGGAACAGGTCGGACGAGAAATCGTAGGCTGCCAGGAAAGAGGTGAAGTCATGCCAGACGAAGGAGCCGTCCTTGATATAGGGCGCGGTGTCCTTGCCGTATTTGCGGGCCTGGCTGATGACGAGCTCGGGCGCCGCTGCCCCTTCGATGTGGCAGTGCAGTTCCGCTTTCAAAGGCATTCAATCATCCCGTCGATTCGGTCCAGGTCGATAAGCCCGCCACCTGGAAGCGCGGCCGAACACCGCGCCTTAAACAATAGCGCCCGCACCATCGATCGGCTATGGTCCCGCCGGTTTTATGACGGATCAAAATAATGTCAGTTGAGAGAACGACGGCCGCGGGCGGTATGGAAACCTCCTATGGTTTCAAGCGGGTAGGGGCAGGCGATAAGCAGTCCCTGGTCAACGACGTTTTCCATAAGGTCGCCAATCGCTATGACCTGATGAACGATCTGATGTCGGGCGGACTGCACCGGCTGTGGAAGGACGCCATGGTGACGTGGCTCAATCCGCCGAAACGACCGGGCTGGAAGGTGCTCGACGTTGCCGGCGGCACCGGCGACATAGCTTTCCGCATCGTCGAGGCCAGCGATCGCCACGCGCATGCCACCGTGCTCGACATCAACGGATCGATGCTCGACGTCGGCCGCGAGCGCGCCGAGAAGAAAGGCCTGAGCGAAAGCACCGATTTCGTCGAGGCCAATGCCGAGGAACTGCCATTCGCCGACAACACGTTCGACGCCTATACGATCGCCTTCGGCATCCGCAACGTGCCGCGCATCGAGGTGGCGCTCGGCGAAGCCTATCGGGTGCTGAAGCGCGGCGGACGCTTGCTGTGCCTCGAATTCTCCGAAGTCGAGATGCCGCTGCTCGACAAGGTCTACGAGGCCTGGTCGTTCAACGCCATACCCCGGATCGGCAAGGCGGTCACTGGCGAAGGCGAACCCTACTCCTATCTCGTCGAATCGATCCGCAAATTCCCCAACCAGCAGAATTTCGCGGCGATGATTTCGCGCGCGGGCTTCGATCGCGTCTCCTTCCGCAACTATTCGGGCGGCATCGCCGCGCTTCATTCGGGCTGGAAGCTTTGAGGCGGGAGACTTTGAAGCAGGCTGGGCGATGAGCAGCGTCGGCGCCGCCTTTCGGCTCGCACGGGCCGGCTGGGTGCTGGTCCGCGAGGGCGTCGTCTCGGCGTTGCCGGGCGAGGAGCTCGACGGCCTGCCGAAGTTCGGCTGGCGGCTGGCCCGCCTGTTCACTCGCCGCCGCGCGCTGGCCTACAAGCGTGGCGACCGGCTGGCCAAGGCAGTGGTGCGGCTCGGACCCTCCTACGTCAAGCTCGGCCAGTTCCTGGCGACACGGCCCGATGTCGTCGGCAATGACATGGCGCTCGACCTCGCTTTGCTGCAGGACAAGATGCATACGTTCCCGCAGGCCGAGGCGATCGCCGCCATCGAGGCCTCGCTCGGGCGCAAGGTCGGCGATCTCTACGCCAGCTTCGACGGCGCCGTCGCGGCCGCCTCGATCGCCCAGGTGCACAGTGCCGAGACCGTGAACGATGGGGTTGCCTCCCGGGTGGCGGTGAAGGTAATCCGGCCGGGCGTGCGCCGCCGCTTCTTCCACGACCTCGAAAGCTATTTCCTGGCCGCCCGTTTGCAGGAAAAATACATCCCCTCGTCGCGCCGGTTGCGGCCGGTCCAAGTGACCGAGACGCTGGCGCAGACAACCAAGATCGAGATGGATCTGAGGCTCGAGGCAGCGGCGCTCTCCGAGCTCGGCGAGAATACCAAGGACGATCCGGGCTTCCGCGTGCCCTCGGTCGACTGGGAGCGGACGGGGCGCGACGTGCTGACCATGGAATGGGTCGACGGCGTCAAGATGAACGACATTGCCGGTCTTGTGGAGGCAGGCCACGACCTCAGGGCGATCGCCGCCAACCTCATCCAGTCGTTCCTGCGCCATACGCTGCGCGATGGCTTCTTCCATGCCGACATGCATCCGGGCAATCTGTTCGTCGAGGCCAACGGCACCATCGTCGCCGTCGATCTCGGCATTGCCGGCCGGCTCGGCAAAAAGGAGCGCCGGTTCCTGGCCGAAATCCTCTACGGCTTCATCGTGCGCGATTACCAGCGCGTCGCCGAGGTGCATTTCGAGGCCGGCTATGTGCCGCGCCAGCACAATGTCTCGGCCTTCGCGCAGGCGATCCGCGCCATCGGCGAGCCGATCCACGGCCAGCCGGCGGAAACCATCTCGATGGCCAAGCTTTTGACGCTGCTGTTCGAGGTCACCGAATTGTTCGACATGGCGACCCGTCCCGAACTGATCCTGCTGCAGAAGACCATGGTGGTGGTCGAAGGCGTTGCCCGCACGCTCGATCCGGCCTTCAACATGTGGAAGACGTCCGAGCCGGTGGTCGGCGACTGGATCGCCGGCAATCTCGGCCCACGCGGTCTTCTGGTCGATGCGCGCGACGGCACCAGGGCCTTGCTGGCGTTGGCCCGCCAGGCGCCGGACATCGCCGCCCGCACCGAGCGGCTGTCGCGCGAGATCGACCTGATGGCCGAGCACGGCCTGCGCTTCGACGAGGCGACGGCACGCGCCATCGGCAAGGCCGAGGCGCGCCATACCCGCTCCGGTCGCGTGGCACTGTGGGTGATCGCACTGACGCTGCTCTATATCGTGTGGAAAATCTTGTGATTGCCGAGTGGTCGGTCAAACAGGAACGGACTACGTTGGCGGCATGGACACTTTGCCGATCGTAGAGGTGAGGCCAAACTATGGCTATGGGTGGCTCATTGAAGGCGAGGCTCGCCGCGAGGTGCCTGCCGCTTTCAAGATGAAGCTTGAGCACTCACAGCCAAAGCTTTGGAAAGGGATCGTGATCACCGAGGGTCACGAATTTGAGGGTCGCCGCGTTACCCTAACCCAACGACATCTCGAGTGGTCAGGTTTCGTCAACATTGTAGTTGAGGCGAGTCGACCGACGAGCGGCTCTGGGCAGTTAGCAGGCCTTCCTCCGGCTCAAGAAACCTGAACCGACTCGCCATCGTTTTGCGGTCACGTTTGCTCACAATTGATTGCATTGCTATCATTGCACTCGTGACGACGTGACGAGTGCAATCACATGGCCAGCATCACCATCCGCAACCTCGACGATGATGTGAAGGACCTGCTGCGGCAGCTCGCGGCGGAGAATGGCTGCTCGATGGAAGAACAGGCGCGGCTGATGATCCGGGCGGCGGTCGAGGGTCGGGCAGGGCAGGCCGACCGCATCGAGCAGATCGAGAACACGCTGCGCACCCTGGCTGGTTCAAACCAGCAGGTGACTTCGGCTGTCGCTGTTTCCAGCAAGCCATCGCCGCGTGGCTCGTTGTCGGGCAAACGCATCCTGCTCATCATCGGCGGCGGCATCGCCGCCTACAAGGCGCTCGACCTGATCCGTCGGTTGCGCGAGCGCGGTGCGGCGGTGCGCGTAGTGATGACATCGGCCGCGCAGGAATTCGTCACCACGCTGTCGGTCGGGGCGCTTTCGGCTGACCATGTCTTTACCGAATTGTTCGACCGCAATGACGAGCACGATGTCGGCCATATCAGGCTGTCGCGCGAGGCCGACCTGCTGGTGGTGGCGCCGGCGACCGCCGATCTGATGGCGAAGCTTGCCAACGGCCATGCCAATGATCTCGCCTCGACCGTGCTTCTCGCCACCGACAAGAAGGTGCTGCTGGCGCCGGCGATGAACCCGAAAATGTGGTCGCACACTGCCACGCGCCGCAACCGGGCGACGCTCGCCAAGGACGGCATTGCCTTTGTCGGGCCGGCCAAGGGCGAGATGGCTGAAAGCAACGAGGCGGGCGAGGGCCGCATGGCCGAACCGCTGGAGAT
>NZ_RZSG01000456.1:0-4856 GCF_003997725.1 Mesorhizobium sp. M4A.F.Ca.ET.050.02.1.1 | reverse complement strand
TCCACGGTCCGGACGGGCGTGGGCTCGCGCATGATCTTGAAGGCCGGGACAATGTCGTGGTGCTCCACACCTGCGGCAAGGCGCTTGTGCGTCCGGCGCGCTGGTCACCGCGCCCGCGGTGCTGTGCGACTATCTCGTCAACCGCTGCCGGCCCTTCATCTATGCCACCGCGCCCTCGCCGCTGATGGCGGTGGCAGCGGCAACGGCGATCGACATCGTCGCCCAGGAGCCGGAGCGCCGTGAGCGGTTGGCTCGGCTGGTCGCGCTTGCAGGCAAGAGCGCCGAGGACCTTGGCTTGCCTGCCAGCGGTTCGCAGATCCTGCCGATCATCGTCGGCGACAATCGACGCGCCATGGCGTTGGCTGAGGCTTTGCAGGCGCGTGGGTTCGACGTGCGCGGTATCCGCCCGCCAACCGTGCCCGAGGGCACGGCGAGGCTCAGAATCTCGCTGACGCTGAACGTCGGCGAAGCCGACGTTTCGGCGCTGTTCGATGCGCTTGCCGAGGAATGGGAGCGCACGCAATGACGGCACGCTTCATCGTGACCGGCACTGACACCGGGATCGGCAAGACCGTGTTTGCGGCCGGTCTCACGGGCCTGCTCGACGGCTTCTATTGGAAGCCGGTGCAATCGGGCCTCGACGAGGAGACCGACAGCGAGGTCGTTGCCCGGCTTTCTGGCCTACCTTCAGGGCGCGTCCTGCCGGAAGTGTACCGCCTGAAGATGCCTCTGTCGCCGCATCGGTCGGCCGAAATCGATGGCGTCGCGATCGAGGCTGCAAAGCTTTCGCTTCCAGAGTTGCCGGGTCCGCTCATCATCGAAGGGGCTGGCGGGCTGATGGTGCCGCTCAATCGGCAGACGAAGTTCATCGACATCTTCCGGGATTGGCAACTGCCGGTTATTCTTGCGCGCGCACCGCGCTCGGCACCATCAACCACACCTTGCTTTCGTTGGAAGCTCTGCGTGCCCGCTCTATTCCATTGCTCGGCATCGCGTTCATCGGCGACGAGATGGCCGATACCCAAAAAACGATCGCCGAAATGGGCAAGGTGAGCGTGCTTGGTCGGCTGCCGCATCTCGACCCTCTGACGCCCGATGCACTTTCCGCAGCCATGCGGGCTTCGTTCAATGTCGCCGACTTGAGGGAGGTTCCACATTGAGCCGCTCCGCTGTCTGGCATCCCTTCACCCAGCATGCCACCGAGCCGGTGCCGCCGACGATCGTGCGCACTGAGGGTGCCTATGTCGACACGCGCGACGCTGTGAACCGTGAGATCCTAATTGCGGTAATCGACGAAGCACGAGCCCACCCGGTCGAACAGCCCTATGGCCCGATCAGCGTGACGCAGAAGCAAGGCGCCAGCGTCTGAGGTAAGGCGCCAGCGTCTGAGGTAATGGCTCCGCCGTCGAAACCAGCCACAACTTTGTGGCCGTCGAAGCCTTCAAATTCAAGCCGCTCGGAAGTACAGTGTGTCTGCATCGGACGCCCGCCCCTGACTCTGATAACTCTTTGTTGCAAAAGCAGTTCTCAGATTATCGGGACCGATGGACTTCTTTTGGTGAGATATTCAGGCTAGCGATCCTGCCTGCGCCCCGCCGCATGCAGGTAGATGCCTCGACCTCACCGAAGAACCGAACCTCTCCTTCCCGGTCCGCCTCCACAATCGCAATAGCGTTCTTCAGCTTCGCAACATCGATTCCGACAAATTTTTCTTTACAATCCGCCACGGCCTCGTCCCCCTGCGGTGAGGATCGGCTCGGCCCGCCCGAGCAACCGTCGGACGGGCAGTGTAGGGCGAGCCACCTCACCGGCAGAGACGGACACGGTCTTATGATGCAACCAATACTTGGAGAACAGGATGTCCGCGAGCAGGCCGGGTCCAGCACGTCCGCGCGATCGGATGCGAGGGCGCGGGGGCTGGATGATCGCCTCCGCCGCAGGCGTCGCTGGCCGACGGCCGAAAAGCTGGCCTGTTCTCTCGATGCTCCCGTTGACACATCAGACTTTAGAGGATAACTAGAACGTCGTTCTGTTAATAATGGACGAGAGCGACGACGGAGCCGGCCCGGCAACTCGGATTCAAAGCAGCTCACTCACCGTGAGATGCAAGGCATGTTCCCTTTACCCTCAATCAGGAGAGACATAATGAGCAGTGTGTTCCACCGAATCCCGAAACGAAATCTCCCTATCGCTGTAAAGGGCGACGGCATGTACATCTTCGACAAGGACGGGAAGCGGTATATTGACGGCTACGCCGGGGGTGCCTGCGTCTCGTGCCTTGGTCACAGTCAGGAATCCGTAATCGAAGCCGTTCGCGAACAGATCGGAAAAATGGCGTATTTCCATGCGGCCATGTTCACCTCGGAGCCACTAGAAGAACTTGGCTCCATTCTGACAACCGATGCTCCCGCGGGTCTCAGCCGGGTGTTTTTTACGAACAGCGGATCCGAGGCCGTCGAAACAGCGGTGATGATGGCCCGGCAATATTTCGTCGAGATTGGACAGCCTCAGCGCAAGAAGGTGATTGGACGTCGGGCTAGCTTCCACGGCGGCGGACTGACTGGACTTGGCATTGGCTACCAGGTAGCGCGCCGCACACCCTTCGAAGAGATCCTTCCGAGCGTACTTCATATTTCGCCCTGCTACGAATACAGAGGGCGACTAGAAAGCGAAACGCCAGAGCAATACGGGTTGCGCGTAGCCAATGAGTTGGAAACTGCGATCCTCGGACTAGGCCCCGACACGGTAATGGCCTTTGTCGCGGAAACGGTTACCGGCACTACCAACGGTACTACTCCACCTGTTTGGGGCTATTTCAAGCGGATTCGCGAGATCTGTGACAAGTACGGCGTCCTGCTCGTTTTGGACGAAGTTTTCTGTGGCTTGGGCCGAACCGGCACGCTGCATGCCTGCGAGCAGGACGGCGTGGCTCCCGACTTCCTGACATTTGCGAAAGGCGTTGCGGCTGGATACCAGCCGATTGGCGCGACGATGGTAAACCAAAGGGTCTACGATGCCATCGTCTCAGGTTCAGGAACCTTCAAAGGCGGATACACGTACTCGGGTCACGCGACCGCATGTGCGGCAGCAATTGCAGTGCAGAAGTTCCTGCGGGCCCCTGGCTTTCTCGACCGAGTGAAGGCGACTGGGAGTGTGCTCGCGCAGCGGCTGCAAAACAGGTTCGCTCAACATCCGCACGTTGGCAACATACGCGGCCGAGGTATGTTGATGACTCTCGAACTTGTCAAAGACAGGAGCACAAAAGCTCCTTTTGCAGCCTCGCATGACTTAAGTTCACGAATCTACCAGAACGCCCAAATTAGAGGTCTGATCACACACGCACTGAGTGGTACAATTGACGGCTATGTCGGGGACCACGTTGTCATTTGCCCCCCCTTGATCGCAAACAGTGAGAATATCGAAACAATCGTGGGATTGCTGGGCGAGGCCATCGACGCGGCCCTTGCGGAGGTGCACGAAAAAGCGGCGTAGGATCAATTAGTAAAACCTCCGCCACCACCAAGCGTCGCGTGATGACACGCGACGCGAACAACGTTGAGGTCGGGGCAGGGGCGCTGGCTCGCTGGGTGTCACTTCCAACAATCGGACCACTGAGGCCGACATTCCCAATTTTGCGCTTAGTACTGCGAAATCCTGACGCAGGTTGCCCAATCACCGTCCGGTTAGTAAGTGTTGCTCCGGGCACGCAGATTGCACGCGTCCATCGCTGAGAGATAATCGTGGCAAACGTTTCACCTACCGAGCGAACTCTTGATATCATCGAGCTGCTCGCCGATCATCCAGAGGGGCTCGCAATTAGCGACATTGCGCGGCGTCTCAAGCTTCCCAAAAGCATCGCTCATAGACTCCTGTCAATTCTCGTTGCTCGGGACTTCGCGATCCAAGACGCGGTCACGCAGCATTATCGTTTGGCGATCCGGACCGCGGCGTTGGGTCTTCGTTTCTTTGGCAACATCGGCCTCAATGAGGTTTGTCAGCCTATCCTCAACAGGTTGGCGCAGCGAACTGGCGAGTTTGTTCGTGTTTGCGCGGAAGAAGACGGGGAGCTTGTTTGGATCGCGCGTGCTCAGGGAACTTCGGAAGGCCTTCGTTACGACCCGACGATGGAAGCTGGACCGGCACTCCACGCAACAGCCAATGGTCGCGCTTGGTTATCTACTCTCGATGATGCAGAGGCCCAAGCACACGTCCGTCGGCGAGGATTTATTCTCCCTCGCAATTATGCGCGCTCCGGCGTTACGAATGAGCAGGAGCTCTTGGATGAACTTCACCAGGTGCGGAAAAATGGCTACACGGTATCTGCCGACGAAAGTGTTGTCGGCATCACCGCGCTCGCAGCTCCTATTCCTGATCGAGAGGGTGGGTCCGCGCTGGGCTGTGTTAGCGTTGCCGGGCCGTCAGTGCGGATGCCTTCATCTCGCTTGGAGGCAGTCGCACCAGATCTGCTGGCAGCGGCAAGGGAACTGAGTGAGATCTGGCCTATACCACATCGAAGCTGGCGACCGTCCGTAGCCCTGATGTAGGTAATGGCATTTGTCGCTCCGCTGCGCCGGGGCTGATCAGCGCGCTACGACTGTTGCGTGTTTCGAAACACGCAAACTATAGCCAGGCGAGTTGGATCAGCGTCGCTCGTAGCCTTGGATTGCCGGATTTCGAGACCCCCTGGTCGTGATCGATCGTAACCGGTACGAGCATCCCGTCTGGTGACGTAGCGCGCCGCAACGGGGTGCACCGGGGTTTGCTTTCGGTGTGGCGGCGCCAGGCACGTGAGGCGCTGCGCGGCACGCCGATGTTTGCGCAGGTGCAGGTGGAACGCGTTTCCGCTGGCTCGATCG
>NZ_RZSG01000455.1:0-4866 GCF_003997725.1 Mesorhizobium sp. M4A.F.Ca.ET.050.02.1.1 | reverse complement strand
TCGCAAAACCGCTGATTGGGACTTTTTCACCGGCCCTGGCCTTCTTCGGCGTGTCGATCGCAAGGGGAAAGTTGTAAGTCGGGATGCTCACGCTCGAAACACCATCCTCCATCACCTTCAGGATGGTGGCTGTCAAAGTGATCTCGTCACCAACTCGCGGATTTCGCGCCATCCTCTTTACCGCTTTGAGCCGGGGTAGTGATCTAAACATTCAAGTTAGCTAAAATGTTCCGGAACCGATCAGGGTAGGTTTGATGCCTTGAATCGCGGGCCTGTTGAGTTTCAGTGGATGCGTTTGAAGTTCATTGAGCCTTTGATGCCGACCCTGGTAGACAGGCCGCCCGAGGGCGACGGTTGGATTCATGAAGTCAAGTTCGACGGCTACCGGTCGCAAATCATCATCGATGACGCCGAAGTGCGCATTTTCACGCGACGCGGCCTCAATTGGACAGCCAAATACGGTGACCTGGTGGACACCGCCAAAGGGCTGAACGTTCAAAGCGCGATTATAGACGGAGAAATCATCGTCCTGAACGATGCGGGCGTCTCCGATTTTGGCGAATTGCGCACAGCCATCACCCGGCGCCAGCACGACCTCTATTTCGTCGCATTCGACTTGCTGCACCTGAATGGCCACGATTTGCGAGACATGCCGCTCGAGGACCGACGCGAAATCTTGGAGGCGCTGGTCCCGGCAGACCAGCGGATCCAGTTCAGCGAGGCGCTTCCGGGAAGCGGTGCTGCCGTTTTCCTTCTTGTGGACCAGGCAGGCCTCGAAGGTGTCGTTTCGAAGCGGAAGGATAGCAAGTATCGCTCTGGCCCGTCGACCAATTGGCTAAAGGCCAAATGCTACGTCGAGAAGGAGATGGACATCATCGGTGTGCAGCGGGAGGCCGGAAAGCCGGCAATGGTGCTGATGGCGGACAACGGCCGCTACATGGGGGGCGCCTTCGTCACCTTCAAAGCCGACAAGCGGCAGGCTCTGTGGGACCGGGTCGCGGGCAAGACCGGCGCTCCTGCACCGAAGGGCCTCGCGAAGGAAAAGGCTGAGTGGCTGAAACCGGGGCTGGTCGGCCTCGTCAAATTCCTGAAGGGCGAGGAGAAGCTTCGCCACGCCTCGCTGAAGGATTTTTGGGAAGCGAACTAGGCTCGCTTCGGCGGTGACCTTCAGGAACAAACCGCATCAGCAGACGTTTGGCTCCGATCAAATCATGGAGACAAGCAATGTCCGAATCGCGCGAATGGCTGATCCAATGGCTGAGGGATGCTCACGCCATGGAAGAACAAGCTGAGACCATGCTATCGGGCCAATTGAGCCGCATCGAGAGCTACCCCGACCTCAGCGATAGAATCCGCATCCACCTGGAAGAGACCAGGGAGCAGGCTAAGCGGTTGAGAACCTGCCTGGACGGTCTTGAAGAGGGGTCTTCCATGCTCAAGGACGCGGGCGGCAAGCTGACCGCGATGGCGCAGTCGCTCAGCGGCGTGTTCGCGGGCGACGAGGTCATGAAGGGATCATTGGCCAGCTACACGTTCGAGCACATGGAAATCGCTTCTTACACTATCCTCATCGCTGCTGCGAATGCGAAGGGCGAAGCCCAGATCGTCCGCGTCTGCGAGCAGAATCTGCGGGAAGAGGAAGCGATGGCTGAGTGGCTGAAGAGCAACCTGCCACAAGTTACGGAGATGTTCCTGGCGCGGGCAGCAGCCGATCGCGACAGCGCCAAACGCTGACTCTGGTGCAGTCGGCGGCTTAATCAAGCGTCTGCTAATATATTCGACTTGTCGGAAAATTGTTCGGAACCGAAATTGCCGCGTCGCGCTTATAGGACAGTGGCAACCCTCATTCTCTCGGGTCCGTGGCCACGAATGAGAGCGGCCCGTCGCTTTGTGGAAGACGACGACGGGCCGCTTCAGACTTTTCTTCACTTACAGATGGCCTGCAACAGATCGGCTTCGACCGTTATCCCGTTATGAAAAACGTGGATGACTTCCGCAGCCAGGGCGTTTCGCTGTTCCCTATCTTTTAGAGCTAGCCGCCGCTCGCCACATAGCTGGTCAAACACCCGCTGGAGTAAATCCAGTTCTGCGGGTGTGTACACATAACCATACCTCGACAATGGCATTGCAGCCGCCCTCTGAGCGGCTTGCGCACTATCGCATAAAGCGGGGTCGGAGGCGAGGGATCCTCGTTGCTGTTGGGAACGATCTGGCAGTTGAGGGCTTGTTCAAATAAGCGGTCGATCTCTCAGGAGTGTAGCCGCTAAATGGCAAATCAGCTCGTCACCAGCGTCCTCGCGGTGGCGGGCTTTTTATTGGCTAAGTCTTAGAAGAGCTTAATGTCAGTCGCTGCAGAAACGGCGCATAATGCTTGTCTGCCCCACGATGCAAGAGCCCGGCCTGTGCCAAGTCCCCCCGAAATCCCCAGCAGGTCGGGCACTCGCAGGGACTGTGTGTGGGCAGCAGCGGCCTGGCAATTAGCGGCGGCGGAGCATCCATCGGATCAGGTCGAACATCACTTAGGGAACATTTGGAGGACATCCCTACTCGATAGGGTGAGCGAAAAAAATGTCCGGCCTTTGCGATATCAGGCTTTTTCTTTGGAACCGATCCGAGCCGGAATTGATTGAGCCCACAGGCGGCCCTGCCTCCATCGCGCCCCCGGCATCCCAAGGCCCGTCGCTACCCTCCCGGCGACGGGCTTTTCCTTGCCTACCTGGTTTGATGATGCAGCCCCTGCAAGGGGCTTGCGGATGGCCCGGCCAAGTGGCGAGCTAAGCCGGATCCCGCCATGCCTCGCTACAGGATTTCCTGGAAGAAGGTTGATGGAACGTATCGGCCTAAGCCGCGTTCGACCCCAATGGCCAAAACCCCTTCTCGCGAGTCCGTTTCCGCTTTTGAATGTGACGTGATCCGCCAGGCTTTCTTGCGGTGGGTTGCTGAGGACAACGTTCCTGAAGAAGAATGGCGGCCTCGCGCCACCAAATTGGTGCGTATCATGACCGGCAACGAGACCGTTGACCCGAACATGTGGATTGGATCGTGCGGAAGGAACCTTAAGGCTGGCTCGTCTCCAGCCTTGAGCGGATGTTATGGTCGATCATATCGTTGACAACCAAAGCCTAGAATTGTCGGGAACTGTGTGGCCTGTGACGACGTTAAGCACGTCATCAATCCCCGTTGCCAGCTCCCCAACCCTGCAGCGGGCCTACTGAATAGCCCGGCGCCCGATCCTTGTCGCTCTGTCATGCTGCTGAGCAGCCGGGCTATTCGGTTCTCGCCAAATTGACTCGCAAATCCCCCCAATAATAGGTATAAGTTCTCTTCATGACCCGACAACCCAAAGGGGGGCGTCGATGTTGTGTTCTGTCGTTTCCATTAATTCAGGCCAGTTCAAGCCGGCAGCGCCCCTGCAGGGACGCCGAGTCCTTGTCGTCGAGGATGAGTATCTGATCGCCGCCGAACTCGAAGAGGCGATCACCGAAGCTGGCGGCAGGGTAATTGGCCCTGTGGCCAATCCTGAAGATGCATCGAGGAAAATCGCCAGCGAGGATGTGGAATGCGCCACGGTTGACATAAAGCTGGGTGCTGCCGCGACTTTCGCCGTCGCGGCCGAATTGAAGGCGCACGGTATCCCGTTCATATTCGTCACCGGGTATGACCGGACCATTGTCCCAAGCGAATTTTCGGGCGTTCAGCGTCTTGTGAAACCCGTCGTGCCCGATGACCTCATCAGGCATTTGATCGAGCTAACCTAGTTCACCGGCCTTGTCCGTTCCAGCGGATTGACGCCGCGTCCTTGCCGGTGACACGCGGTTCAACGGCGCCTAAGGTCGCGACAGTGCATAAGCCCGGCAATATCGGCAATCAGTTCGCGAGCCCTGGCCAGTTCCGCCGCCGCCTGCTCCCGAACACGGTCATTTTCCTCGCGAAGCTTTTGCGCCCGTTTCAGGGCTGCGGCGCTGATATCGAGGGAAGTCCAAGTGTCCATGCCGACCAACTCCAGGAGCGAGCAAATGTTCCGTTTGGGCGGCGGAACTTAAGGCCATTAGCCGCCTTGTCTCAGCATGAGCACCGAGACCAAGGTGGAAAGAGGAGAACGCCACGTTCGCGAAGGCAGGGCACGCATTGCTCGCCAGCGCAAACTCATTGATGAGATGACGCTCGACGGCCACCGGACCGAAGTGGCCCGAGGTCTATTGCAAGACTTCGAGGCGGTGCAACGCGAACTTGAAATGCACCTGGACTTCCTGCGCACCTTCAACTGATGAGTGTTCGACATTGCGCGTCTGGCGCATCGGAGCCTGGCTCAAAAAGGCTCAATTTCAAAAATTTGGCTCCTATTTTAGGCCGGTGACCAAAGCGCCATGAATGCAGGGGTGCAGGCGATGGCCGCCACGTTGTTCGGTACCCGGAAGCGCTATCTCTCCGGATCGTTGCCGCGACAGAGCGTTCAATAGGACGCTCCGCTTCACGGATGGCATCATGCTACAGCTTGCTCAGGTTGTCTGAATCGCAGTTGCAGAAACCAGTACGGACCATGTTTGAAACGACCGCCGTCCCTAAAGGTGAAAGCGGCCCGGCGGCGCTATTGCCGCCAAAGCCAGGCAAGCGCGGTCCCTATATGAAGCGCGAGAAATCTGATATCGCTTAGCGATGAAGGAAACCGTTCTGGCGATGCTGGAGCAGCAGGTGCTTTTGGGCGAGCGACACATTGCGCGCCAGCGCGAGATTGTTGCCGACTTCCACCATAAGGGCTTCAGGGCAGACTTAGCCGAAGACCTTTTGACCCTGTTCGAGCAGATGCAGATTTTGCATGTCGCTCACCAGGATCGGCTTTTGAATTCAACGCAAGGCTAGGCGAAG
>NZ_RZSG01000454.1:0-4882 GCF_003997725.1 Mesorhizobium sp. M4A.F.Ca.ET.050.02.1.1 | reverse complement strand
CAATAATACCAGGTAAGCAATTATTCTCGCTCTGGTTTTCGACTTTGCCGATGGACGTCGAACCCGGCGCCCGGCCAGGCCGGCTTCAGCAGCAGCACGTCGTCGGAATCGATCATCGTCGCATTGGCGGCGTCGCGATGCTCCGCCCAGACCGGTCCGCCATAGAAGGCGCTCAGCGCCTCCTTTCGCGCTGTCATGTCCTCGAAGCCGCGCATCCAGACGAATATGTCGGGCCGGTCGAGGTCGCGGAACTGGCCGATAATGGTCATCCCGGTCGCCTCCTGGCTCTCGATGAACTCGCGATCGAAGAGGTCGATCAGCGTTTCGCGCCGGCCGGGCTTCAGCGTGTACTGCCTGAGTTCCACGATCGGTGAAGCAAGGCGTGCAGAGATTTCGTTTCGAGCAAGGTCCATTGTCGGCTCCAAAACAGGGTGATCGTCCTGTTTTGTAAAACAGACCGGTTGTCCTGTTTTGTCAATCTGGTATCGTGCCCAGATGTCAGGAGAGATTGCCGCCCAGCCGAAATCGCGTCGCCAAAAACGCACCAACGACCCGGAGGGCATGCGCCGCCGCGTGCTCGACGTGGCGGAGGAATCCTTCCAGGCGCGCGGCTATCACGCCTCCAGCCTCGGCGACCTGATGGCGGCGGCGGGCGTCACCGGCGGCGCGCTGCACCACCATTTCCCGACTAAGAAGGCGCTGGCGCTGGCGGTGATCGAGGAGCGGGTGGCCGCCACCGTGGATCAGACCTGGATCGCGCCGGTGCGCGCCGCATCCACGGCGCGCGAAGGCGTCCGCGCCGTGTTCGAGGCGGTGGCGGCTGAACTGGAACGGCAAGGCTTTGTGCGCGGCTGCCCGCTCAACAACCTCGCGCATGAACTGTCGCTCGCCGACCCGGACTTCCGCATCGCGCTTGCGGGCATTTTTGCCGGGTGGCGGCTGGCGATCGCCGACAAGCTGCGGGTCGACCGGCTAGCGGGCCGGGACGAGGGCATGGACCCCGACCGCTATGCCGCGCTGGCGGTCGCCGCCTATTCGGGCGCCATGTCGATGGCCAAGACGGCGCAGGATGCGGGTCTGCTGCGGGATTGCCTGGCGGGGTTGGAGCAGGGCGCCCCGTCCCCACAGAGCGGATTGGCAGCGAGGCGGCGCCGCAGGGTGCTGCGCAGACCACCTTGATGCCGGAACGCCGCCCGCTCTGTCCCAACGGCATCAAACATCCTGGTACCTCATTGATTTCCTGTGTCGTGTCGATTTCGAAGTTCGCTCGGAGCGCGATATAGAAACAATGCGACCTTCGAAATCACGACACACGAGGCCGTTGCTGACCTCAAACTCGTGAACTAGGAACCGTTTGCTCCGCTAGCCATGCTACTGTTGAGGGATACCGGGCCAAGGTACCCGTCAGCAGGCAGGCAACGTACCTTGACACCAACGATATCGTCCCAGCCGTTGGTTATGACGTCTCTCGCCCTCTCCTGGTCCTTGAGTGCTGGGAATATCGGGTCGACATCGTACCCCTCATGGTCGAGGTGCCGGAGCCTTTCGCGCCAATCGACAGGGACCGATCCTCTGCGCACGAGGTCCGCGAACCGGATCGGGTAACAGTGGCCTTTCAACAATGCGATCTGCACCTCGTCTGAATAAAGGTACTCCATCCACAGCCGAGCAGCGTTTGGATGCGGAGCATAGGCGCTGATCGCCTGGACATAGACACCCGCAGCGACGCCGGTCCTTGGCATGATGACTTCGATCCTCGTTTTCCCCCTGAGCCGTTCGCGGTCGCCGAGCGCGAGGTAGTCCCAGCGAACGAGGATCGGCGTGCGACCGTCAGCAAGTGAGTTGGCATCACCGATGATGGGAACGAAATTGCCCTTTTCATTGAGATTGGCGAAGAACTTCAGCCCCTGAGCAGCGGCTTCTTCGACGTCACCCTTAGCCGCCGACAAGCCTGCGGCGAACACGCTCTGGACTGCTTGATTTGAAGAAATATTGCCGGCGAGGCCGACCGAATTCCTATACTCCGGCGCGGCAAGATCCGCCCAATCCTGTGGCATCTTGGTGACGAGGTCAGCGTTGATCTCGAACGCAAGGACTCCGTAATAGCGGCCGCACCAATACCCTTGCGCATCCTTGGCGGCTTCCGGAATTGTGCCCCACGTTGACACTTTGTACGGCTGCAGCAAGCCATCCTCCTTAGCCGATGAGGCGAAGGACATGCCAATGTCGACTACATCCGGGGTCTGGGAGTCGGTCTTGGCTCGCCCAGCCCTGATCGCCTCAATCTGATCGGCTGAGCTGCCATTGGGCCGGAGTTCGTTGATTGTCAGACCGTATCTCGCCTTGAACCCGTCTATCACGACGCCGTATTCGCACCAATCGCGAGGCAATGCTATGACGGTAAGCTGCCCTTCCGCTTTGGCGGCCGCAACCAGGTCTTCCATTGCATCGACCGGCGCTGCAACGGCACAGACCGACACGGCACCCGTTGATAGGGCGGCTCCAGCCAGACCTGCTGCCTTGAGCGCGTCGCGGCGATTCATCGTTCGCTGACCAGCGGCAGGTTCAACCCTCGTTGGGTGTTCTTCTGATGATCCATGTTTCATGGCCCAATTTCCTCCGTCGGCTTGCAATCGATGCAAGTTCCTCCGCGTCGATCGTCTTGGTATCGATCGCGGTCGTGAAGGTGGGGGCGAACACCGGTTGGCGACGCCTCTGAGCGACTATGGCATATTGGGGAAGTGGGCGATATGCGCAGATTATGACCCGGATACGTCAGATCTGTTCCAGTGTCGTTTCGAGTTCGCTCGGACCGCGATATTCGCAATAATGCGAACTTCGAAATCACGACACTGGCGCACGACTCGGAGGTTCCGCAACGCCATGCACCAACGCGCCAGCGTTGAGAATCCTGAAGTGTAGATTGGACCTAGTCTAATTCGCCAGCGGCTTGATCGTCTCGTAGCCGACCACGCTCTCCGAATTCGTGCCCTCGTCATAGCGCCGGGCCAGCGATGCGCCGAGATCCGGCGCGTAGAGCGCGGTGAACGTGTCCAGCGTCTCGCCGGCCTGGTTCTTGAATGTCTCCTTGACCGCCAGCACATTGTATTTGCAGCCGCCGAGGCTGAACGTCTCCTTGCCCTTCACCGCCAGTTCCAGCGTCTTGGTGCCTTTCGGCTGCTTCTTCGGCGACAGCTCGACGAACTGCGTCGTGCTCTTCGCGCCTGCCTTCAGCGGAAACAGCTTCTTCAGGTCGCCGAGCGGGATCATCGCCAGATGGCCGGTCGTGCTGTCGCGGAACACCTCGATCAGCCCAGCATAGAGAAACTGCGTCTGCGGCGATTCCGACTGGTATGTGTTGGCGACCGAAACCATGCCGCCGGCGGCCGGCCGGAACTCGCTGCGGATGCCCGGCATCTCCAGCACGAAGCCAGTCTTGGCGGTCTTGGCGTCGACGCATTCGGCGCCATGCGCGGCGCCCGCCGCGGCAAGCAGGGCCATGCCGATCGTTGCGGCCTTCATCGCATCCTCCTCTTCCCGCTCAAGTTGAAGGCGCAAGACTGCCAGACCCATACCGCCATGTCGATGCTTGGCGGGTCGGGGAGGGAACTGGACGGCCGGGCGCCGCCTGTGCTGAATTTCGGCCATGATGAATAGCTGGCAAGCCCGTTCGATATCCCGTCGCGCTTTCCTGGCGCAGATGGCGAGCCTTGCGTCTGCCGCGGCCTTTGCCCATCCGGCATTCGGTCAGACCGGAAAGCGAATCCAGCCGGTCGACGCGACTTTCCTGTTCATCGCCGATATCCATGCCTGCCGCATGGCGAGCGGGTTGAGCCCCAATTGCCTGCAGGAGGGCAAGACGGATGCCGCGCTTCTGCGCAGCGTCGCTGCCCTGAACGGCATCGCCGACAAGGCTTGGCCGGCCGAGATCGGCGGCGTCGCCACCGGCCTGCGTTCGGCCGGCAGCCGCATCGGCACGCCGCTTGGCCTGGTCACCGGCGGCGACATCACCGACGACGGCGGCGGCCAGGTCACCGAGCCCAGCGAGGGCACGCAGCTGCTGCAGTTCAGCCAGCGCTACCAGCAGGGCATAGGCCCCGACCGCGTGCACATGCCCGTCTATGTCGGCCTCGGCAACCACGACCTCGACCAGAACGGCTCGCCGCCGCATGTCGACTGGTACCGCCGCGAGCTGCGCGACTATGTCGAGGTCAACCACCGGGCCGGCGTGTTCTTCAAGCCGCCGGTGCCGGCAACCGACTATGACGTCGACACCGACTGCTATTCCTGGGATTGGGGCGGCCTGCATCTCGTCCAGACGCACCGTTTCGCCGGCGACACCGGCCATGGCGCGCTGAGCAGCCTGCCATGGCTGAAGCAGGACCTGGCGACCTATGCCGGCGACGGCCGCCCGGTCATCCTGTTCCAGCACTATGGCTGGGACATTTTCTCGATCGAGCGCTGGGATCCGGCGAAAAGGACCTATGACGACGAGGGCACCGGCTCGCCGCATTGGTGGGGCGAGGCGGACCGCCAGGCCCTGCTTTCGGCTCTCAAGGGCTACAATGTCATCGCAATCTTCCACGGCCACCAGCACGAGGTGCCGATGATCTACCGCCGCGACGGGCTCGACCTGTTCAAGCCGAAGGCCGCCTACATGGGCGGCTTCGCGCTGGCGCGGGTGACCGGCGACAGCATGGATGTGGTGCTCGGCGAGGCGGCAGGCGACCACGGCGAGGTGGTCTTCACCAACGCTTTTTCCAAGAGCCTGAGTTTCTGAGGCGGCGGGACAGCGGCCCTGGTCGTAATTTCGGGATCGGCCCGGCAAGCAGGCGGGGAGGGGGCGCCTGCGGATGCGCGGGGAATATGGGAACAAACATGG
>NZ_RZSG01000453.1:0-4886 GCF_003997725.1 Mesorhizobium sp. M4A.F.Ca.ET.050.02.1.1 | reverse complement strand
CGTCACCGGTATGATGTGGTCGGGCATGCCGCTGATTGCGGTCATGGCCACGCGCCATTTGAGCTCGTGGAAGGTCGAGACGCCACCGCCCAGCGCCAGGGCGCGGACATCCTTCGGGTCGTCCGGGGTTTCGGGAGAGGCGTAAAGCCTTATGCCGGCGCGGCCGTCGGCCTTGAGCACGCTCGCGATCGCCAAAAAAAGCGCCCGTCTTGCTTCGGCGTCGCCGATCGCCGAGAGACATCCATCGCCGATCAGCGCGTCGATGCTCGCACCGGGAAACGGCAGGTCGAACCAGTCGCCTCGCACCGCCTTGCGCATATCGGTGTCGCCCGGCCAGATGCCGGCGATCATGTCGGCGGACTCGTCGACCGCAATCATTGTGGCGCCAAGTCCGGCGAGCTCCGGTGTCACGCCGAGCATGACGACGTGCGATTGCGCAAGCTCGAGCTCGCGTTCATAGGCCTCGACCACCTGAGCCGGCGGCCGCAACGGCGAGCCGAGCAACTGCCAGTGTTTGCGAATTGCATTCCAGTGCTCTGTCATGCAAACCCTGGGTTGGTTAGCGCATTGTATTCGATCGAATAATCGAGGACGCTCGAGAAGCCAATGGGGCGCATGGCACGCATCGCGGTCATCACGCATGAGTTCGACCGGTTTCAGAGCCGGCGTGGGCTGCTGCTACGCCGTGATAGCCCGTATATGCTCTTCGACCTGCTGGAAGAGCTGAAGCGCCGTGGCCATTCGGTCCGGATCCTTGCCGGCACGGCGGCCAGGCCGGAAGCCGACATCGCGGTACTGCATGTCGACGCGACCGTGACGCCGGCCGAATATGTCGAATACGCGCGCGCCTTTCCCTTCTGCCTCAACATCGGCGCCACCGACATCTCCAAGCGTCGCGTTAGCGGTGCCGTGATCGGCAGGGGCGACGGTTGGCAAGGGCCCGTCATCGTGAAGAGCAGCCTGAACAACCTCGGGACGCGTGAGCGCTCGCTGAACCGGCGGTCGCGACGCGCCGGCAAGCCGGAGCCGTTTCCCCGCCTCGAAGCCTTGGACAGCTATCGTGTCCATGGCTCGCTTGCCGATGTTCCGGCGACGGTGTTCGACTGCGAGGATCTGGTGGTGGAAAAATTCGTTCCCGAACCGGAGCCGGACGGCTTTGGAGCCCGCTTCTGGCTGTTTTGCGGCGAACGCGAACGCTGCCCCCGCCACGTCTCGCCGCAAAGTCTCGTCAAGGGCGACGATACGATCCGCCGCGAACCTGTTCCGGTTCCCGACGAGCTTCGCGCGCTAAGGCGTGAACTCGGTTTCGATTATGGCAAGTTCGATTTTGTCATGCATGAGGGCAGGGCAGTGCTGCTCGATGCCAACAAGACCCCCGGGCGAGCCAGGAGCCTTTCGAGCTTCGTCGCCGCCGGCAATGCCAATCTCGCCGACGGCTTCGAAGGGCTGATCCGCCAGGTTACCTAGATATTCATCCCGCCCGATACCTCGATGCGCTGGGCGTTGACCCAGCGATTGTCCTCGGACAGCAGCGAGGCGATCATCGGGCCGATGTCGTCGGCCACGCCGGCGCGGCCGAGCGCGGTGACGCCGGCCACCATGCGGTTGATCTCGGCATTGTCGCGCACATGACCGCCGTTGAAGTCGGTGGCGATTGCGCCCGGCGCCACGGTGTTGGCGGTGATGCCGCGCTGGCCGAGTTCCTTGGCGAGATAGCGCGTGAACACCTCGATGCCGCCCTTCATCATCGCATAGGCCGACGAGCCGGGAGCGGCGAAGCGGGCCAGCCCGCTTGAGATGTTGATGATGCGGCCGCCATCGTTGATCAGCGGCAGCAGCGCCTGGGTGAGGAAGAACACGCCCTTGAGATGGGTGTTCATCAGCGTGTCGAATTCCTCCTCAGTCGTCTCGGCGATCATCTTGCGCAGGCCGGTGCCGGCATTGTTGACGAGATAGTCGAAGCGGTCGCGCTGCCAGGTTTCCTGAAGCGTATTCTTCAATGCCGCGGCGAAGGCAGGGAAGGTGGCGACGGCTCCCGCATTGAGTTGGAGAGCCGCGGCGCGGCCGCCGGCGGCCTCGATCTCGGCGACAGCCGCCTCAGCTTCGTCGGCGCGCGAGCGATAGGTGACGATGACGTCGACACCCTTGCGGGCGAGGTGGAGCGCGGTGTTGCGGCCGAGGCCGCGGCTGCCGCCGGTGATCAGGGCGATGGGGCGAGTGGTCATGGCGAGAACTCCTTCTGTTTTGGATGGAGATGCATATACTCGCCTTGCTGGACGATATAATCGGGCACGGATTGCCAACACTATTCATCCTGTGCGAACAATCACCGATGGACAGGTTCGACAGCATGCGGCTCTTCACCCGCGTTGTGGAACGGCGCAGCTTCACCGCTGCCGCCGCCGATCTCGGCCTGCCGCGCTCCAGCGCCACCGCCGCGATCAAGCAATTGGAGGAGCGGCTCGGCGTGCAACTGCTCCGGCGCACCACCCGCCACGTCACGACCACTCTCGATGGTGACGCCTATTACCAGCGCTGCATCGGCATCCTCGCCGACATCGAGGACGCCGAGGGCGGCTTCGGCGCGCATGAGGTGCGTGGACGGCTCAGCATCGACATCAACGGCAACCTGGCTCGTACCGTCGTCATCCCGGAACTGCCAGCGCTGCTCGCCCGCTATCCTGGGCTCAGCTTGCATATCGGCGAGGGCGACCGCCTCGTCGATCTCGTGCGCGAGGGCGTCGACTGCGTGGTGCGCGCCGGCACGCTGCCGGACAGCGACATGATCGCGCGCCGAATCGGCACGGCGCGCGAGGCTACGCTCGCCAGCTCCGACTATGTCGAGCGCCACGGCCTGCCGCGTGACCTGGACGAGCTGGCCGGCCATGTGATGATCGGCTTCGTCTCGTCGCGCACCGGGCAGGTGATGCCGCTGGAATTCACCGTCGACGGCAAGGTGCACGAGATCGTCCTGCCGTCGCGGGTCACGATTTCCAACTCCGACACGGCCGCCACGCTGGTGCTCCAGGGTTTCGGCCTCTACCAGGCGCCGCGCCGCCGTTTTGCCGCTGACATCGAGGCCGGTCGGCTAGTCGAGGTGCTTCCGGACAATCCGCCCACGCCGACGCCGATCTCGGTCCTTTATCCGCGCAGCCGCCAGCTGTCGCCAAGGGTGCGGGTTTTCGTCGACTGGCTGGTGGAGATTCTGGGGCCGAAGCTGGACGCCTGATCGCTCAAAGAAACAACCGCAACTGCGTGTGAATGATCGACCGGTAGTCATCGATCGTCCGCCGGCTCTCGGCCTCGTCCTGCGTCAGCGCCAGCCGCACCACGCCGCCGGCAAGCTGGAAGATGAGAAAGACCACGCGTCCGAACGCATCGCGCCGCTCCGGCTCAAGCATCGGACCGACATGGTCGCAGAACATTTTCGCCTGCTGCCTGGTCTCGGCGATGTCGAGGTTCTGCAGTGCCTTGTCGGCCTGGATCGCGTTCTGCAGGTCCTGGATGGCTGGATCCGCCGCCACGCGGTTGTAGTAGTCGTCGAGCAGTCGATCCGCGGCCGACGTCACATCGTCCACCCCGCGGATCCCGGCGATGATGGCGCCGAAGCGCGCGCGACTCTCCTCCGCGAAGCGCTCGTAGAGCATCGCCAGGATCGCCGATTTGTTGGGGAAATAGTGATAGACGGTGGCGATCGGTCCGCCGGCCAGCGCACCCACTTCCTTCATCGTGACGGCATCGATGCCTTTCTCGCCAATCAGTCGCATGGTCGTCGAAAGGATCGCGTCGATGCGCTCGCGGCTGCGCTCCTGCTTTGGCCTGCGCCTGGGCTCCGTCGCCAATCGCCTTGCTTCGCTCATTGCGCCCGATCTCTCGCGAGAGGTCCAAAATTCCGGTTGACAAGAAACATGATTAACTATCAGTTTCCAGAAATGCTGACAGATTGTCAGTTTTTTGGCGATGCGGCAAGGACGTTGAGGAGGCGCCTTTGGTTACACAAGCCGGCGAGACGGACGGCGGCGACTGGCTGGTCGGCAATCCGAGCGGCCTGCAGCTCGCTTCGGCGCTGTGGATCGGCTCGGTCGGCCTGCTGATCCTCGGGCTTCAGCCGGTGCTGCTCGGCGCGCTCTACACCGAAGGCCATGTCACCGGCGACGAGTTGGCGCTGGTCGCCACCGCCGAGATGATCGCCATCGCCATCGGCTCGGGCGTCGTGGCCATGGCCCTGTCCGCCCGCAACATGCGCTGGAAGAGCGCCATCCTGCTGCTCCTGCTGGCGGCGGCCAACTGGTGGACGGCCCATGCCGCCGGCGCCAACGCGCTGATCGGCGCGCGCAGCCTGGCCGGGCTTGCCGAGGGCGGGCTGGTCGCCATCGCCACCGAGCTGATTGCGCGCTCGCGCCGGGCCGAGCGCATCGGCGGCTATTTCGTCACCGTGCAGACCTTGGCGCAATGCGCGCTGGCGCTGACCTTGGCGCTCTATGTCGTCCCGGTCGCCGGCGCGTCCGGCGGCTTCCTCGCCCTCGGCGTGGTCTGCCTCGCCTCGCTGGCGGTCGCCTGGATCGTGCCGGACGACTATGCCGACCTGCCGAAGGAAGAGCATTTCGCCAATGTGCTGACGCCCGGATCGATCGCCGCGCTGCTCTCGATCTTCTGCTACTTCATGTTCTTCGGCGCGATCTGGGCCTTCCTCGAGCCGCTCGGGGCGCAGTTCGGCATCGATGGCCGCACCGTCGGCCTGATGGTGTCGGCAAGCCTCGCCGCGCAGGTGGTTGGCGCCATGACCGCGACCGCCATCGAGGCGCGCATCGACTATCGCCTGGCGATCACCGCCGTCGGCGCCGTCGCCCTTGTCTGCTCGCTGATTTTCGCCAGCGGACCTGGCC
>NZ_RZSG01000452.1:0-4918 GCF_003997725.1 Mesorhizobium sp. M4A.F.Ca.ET.050.02.1.1 | reverse complement strand
CTGCAGGACGGCGTCCCGCGCAAGTTCATCGACCCGGAGGAAGTGAACGCCATCCTGGCCGTTCCGATAGAACAGGGCGAGGACACGATCGTCGGCGCCGTGCTGCTGGAATATGATGCGGTGCTGCATGCCGCCGAGCAGCGCACCAACAGCCTGCTGTGGATGGTCGGCCTCAGCACCGCCGCCGCCATGCTGGTCGCGGCTGGCTTCGCCTGGGTGCTGCTCCGCCGTTTCGGCGCCGGCCTCTCGGACATGATGAACGGCATGCAGGCGCTGGCGCAGGGCGACGTCTTGACGCGCATCCGCCACGACCGCAAGGACGAATTCGGACAACTGGCCGACGGCTTCAACACGATGGCCGACCAGCTCGCGTCGGCGCGGGCGCATATCGAGGACATCGTCGAGACGGCGGCCGAGGGCATCGCGGTGCTCGACGGCGACGGCCGCATCGCCAGCGTCAATCCCGCGGCCACGACGATGATCGGCCGGCGCGCCGACAAGATCGTCGGCCTGCAATGGGACGCGGCGCTGAAGCTGCAAGACCCGAGAGGCGGCGACTTCGCCAGCGGAACGTCGCCCGTCGAGATGGCTTTGGCCACCGGACGCCAGCACCAGGGCGAAGTCCGGCTGACCATGTCGGACGGCTCGCAATTGCCTGTCATCGCCAGTTGCAGCCCGCTGAGCCGGTCGGAGGGCGGCCTGGTGCTGACGCTGAACGACATCAGCGAGCTGCGCCGCGCCGAAGGGGTCGTCAACGAGCGCGCCGACCAGCTGGCGGTCCTCAATCGCGAGCTGCACGAGAAATCGGAGACCACGACGCGGCTGGTCAAGCTCGGCGAATTGCTGCAGGCCTGCGTGACCTTCCCCGAGGCCTTCTCGGTGGTCGGCACGGCGATGACCGAGTTCCTCGGCGGCTTGAGCGGCAGCGTGCACCTGACCAGCGCCTCGCGCAACCTGGTGGAGGAGATGGCGCATTGGGGCGACGTCCGCTCGAGCGTCAACCAGTTCGCGCCGGAGGACTGCTGGGCGCTGCGGCGTGGCCAGGAGCATGTCGCCGGCCCGGGCATGCTGACGCCGCGCTGCGCCCACATCACCGAGAACGGCAAGAAGGGCTATGTCTGCATGCCGCTGGCGGCGCAAGGCGAGACGCTGGGCATCCTGCATCTGTGCGAGCCGAACGCAGCCGAAAAGCCGCAATGGCTGGCCGAGCGGCAGCAGATCCTGCGCGGCGTCGTCGACACGCTGGCGCTGGCGCTGGCCAATCTGCGCCTGCGCGAGACGCTCAGGCAGCAATCGATCCGCGATCCGAACACCGGCCTGTTCAACCGGCGCTATCTGGAGGAAACCAGCAGCCGCGAACTCAGGCGCATGGAGCGCTCGAGCCAGCCGCTGGCGATCATCATGCTCGACGTCGACCACTTCAAGCAGTTCAACGACACGTTCGGCCACGAAGCCGGCGACCTCGTGCTGAAGCAGGTCGCCGCAACGCTCATCGAGCATGCCCGCGACAGCGATGTCGTGTCGCGCTATGGCGGTGAGGAATTCGCGCTGGTCATGCCGGGAGCATCGCTCGAAGAGGGCGCCCAGCGCGCCGAGGCGCTGCGCCAGGCGATCAAGCAGCTGCATCTGGCGCATCGCGGCCGCACGCTCGGCACCGTGACGGCCTCATTCGGCGTCGCCGCCTATCCCGAGCATGGCGCGGGCTGGGCCGAGCTCACCAACGCGGCCGACCACGCGCAATACGATGCCAAGGCCGAAGGCCGCGACCGCGTCGTCGTCGCCAGGACCAATGCGCCGGGCGAGCGCCCGGCGATCCAGCTGGTGGCATCGGTGAAGGCGGGCGCGGACACCAAGGGTTGAGTTGCTTTCATCCGTCGGCCGACCACCTATGTCATGGCGGACGGTTACGCGATCGGCGCCCTGTCGGCCGGCATAATCGCCGACCTGTTCGGCCTAGCTGGACAATCGGTTCTGTCGCCGCACCAGCTTTCCTTTCCGGTACAGAAGTTGCGGTCGCCATGGCGGAGCGCTAACGCTGGCGCGCTTGCTTTGCGCTTGGGTCATTCACTGAATTCTCGTCATGCAGTATCCTGTCGAAAGGAGGGGTACAGGGAGGAGGAAATGACCAGCGCAGCGAGCGTGCCCTTCGATCGGAAGGACCTGGAGTCAAAAGTCAAGGCCATGTACCGCGACGTCGCCACGAACCCGAAAGGCGAGTTTCATTTCGAGATGGGTCGATCGCTGGCGGAGCGGTTGGGCTACAGCACTGAAGACCTCGATCGGATACCGGCAGAGGCGATCGAATCGTTCGCTGGTGTCGGTTACTTTTTTCATCTCGCCGACGTGAAGCCGGGAGAAACTGTGATCGATCTCGGCAGCGGCTCCGGTATGGATACCTTCATCGCGGCGTTGCGGGTCGGCGCGACGGGGAAAGTGATCGGCGTGGATATGACCGACGAACAGCTCGCGAAAGCATCCCGCCTGCGCGACAGTCACAGCTTCGATAACATCACTTACATGAAGGGTTATATCGAGGACGTTGAACTGCCCGCAGGGATTGCCGACGTGGTCATCAGCAACGGGGTGATCAATCTTGCAACCGACAAGCAGGCTGTCTTTCAGGAAACAGCTCGACTGTTGCGCGCCGGCGGCCGTCTCGCCATCTCCGACATCGTCACCGAGGTGCAACTGCCGGAAAATATCGTGTGCAACTCGACGCTGTGGGCCGCGTGCATCGGCGGTGCCGCGCAGCAGGACGACTATTGCACGAAGATCGAACACGCCGGCCTTCGCGTGGTCAAGCGCGAGGACAATCCGGCCTACGAGTTCATTTCGCAGAACGCGAAGGGGGCTAGCCGCAAGTTCGGCGTCAAAAGCGTGTCGATCCTTGCCGCCAAACCCTGAAAGCTGGCGCGGGCACCAAGGGCTGTTAAGCTTTCACATATCGGCCGACCACCTATATGCCTAGAGGAAAAGCATGGGAGATGGTGATGGGCGCTCAATGCTGCGGAGCCGATCACGACAATCACCCGGCTACGGATGAAGACGCATCATACAGGCGTGTTCTCTGGGCGGTGCTGGGTATCAACTCAGCAATGTTTGCGGTCGAGATCGGCGCTGGCGTTGCGGCTGGCTCTGCCTCGCTACAGGCCGATGCGCTCGATTTCCTTGGCGACGCCGGCAACTACGCGATCAGTCTCTTTGTGGTTGGCATGGCGCTTCGCTATCGCGCCCTCGCAGCGCTGGTCAAAGGCGCAACCATGGGACTGTTCGCAGCCTGGGTCATAGGGATAGCGGTTTGGAACACGGTTCACGGCACGCTGCCAGGGGCCTTCACGATTGGCGCAGTCGGCTTTGCTGCCTTGCTTTCGAACGCTGCTTCATTTGGTCTTCTATGGGCCCACAGGAGCGGCGATGCGAATATGCGCTCTGCGTGGATTTGCACTCGCAACGACGTACTCGGCAACCTCGCTGTCCTGGCTGCCGCCGCTGGTGTCTTTGGAACCGGCTCCGGCTGGCCTGACGCAGCTGTCGCCGGCATCATGGCAGCGCTCGCTGTTCAAGGTGCAATCGTTGTCACCAGCCAGTCGCTTGCCGAGTTGAACAGCCGTCGCCCTATGTCGCCAGCTGAATAGGAGAACACGCTAGCCGAACTTCGGCTAGAGGCGCCCTGGCATTCGAAAACTGTGAATCGACAAGCGCGCCACTTCCTCGCCTGCTAACCCGGCAAACCAGGGAGGCGTAGATATGGCCTATTCATATCGGTGCAAGGACTACCCTGGAATGGATGCCTGTTCAGGATCGTTCACGGCTGAGATTGAGACTGAACTCTGGAAACACATCGAGCTTCACGCCGCCATCGCTCATCAGGAGAACCCCGAGCAGTGGTCGCCGGAAGACCGGCAACAGATGAAAAAGATCATTCAGGCCAGCTAGCGCTTGGCGGTTTCCTGCATTG
Source organism: Mesorhizobium sp. M4A.F.Ca.ET.050.02.1.1 (assembly GCF_003997725.1). Classification (NCBI taxonomy): domain Bacteria; kingdom Pseudomonadati; phylum Pseudomonadota; class Alphaproteobacteria; order Hyphomicrobiales; family Phyllobacteriaceae; genus Mesorhizobium; species Mesorhizobium sp. M4A.F.Ca.ET.050.02.1.1. The sequence continues at coordinate 960 of NZ_RZSG01000452.1, read as the reverse complement.
CAATGGCAACAATCGCGCCGGAGAGAAACGTCAAAGCGGCGATCGACGTGATCGCCCATGAGAGCCCGAAGCGATCGGCGATGAGCCCCGCTGAGAGCGCGCCGATCGCATAGCCGAGGTCGCGCCAGAACCGATAAACGCTGAGCGAGCGGGCGCGCCAGCTTGGATGCGAGGCGTCGGAAACCGCGGCGATCAGGCTTGGATAGACCATTGCCGTTCCAAGGCCGAGCAGAAGGCTGCCGACGAGCCACCACTCGAACCGGCTGGTAGCCGCGGTGAGAAACAGGCCGCCGGCCTGGATCCACATTCCGGCGACGATCAGGCCTTTGCGACCCCAGCGATCGCTCAAGGGGCCGGTGACGATCTGCAGGATTCCCCAGGTCGCGGGGTAGATCGCCTTCAGGATGCCGATGCGCTCGACGCCAAGCCCGAAGGAGGCGAAGAACAATGGGAAAATACCCCAGCTCATGCCGTCGTTGAGGTTGTTGACGAGGCCCGCTTGCGACGCCGCGAACAGATTGCGATCCCTGAACGAGGTCAGCGCAAATACCTCCCGGAAGCCGATCGGCACGGATTGCTGTCCGTGAGCGGATGCCTCCAGCCGGAGGTGGTCGCGCGTGTCGCGGATGAGCACGATCGACAGCACGGCGCCGATTACGGCGTAGCCTATGCCGAGATAGATGGGCACGGGACGCAGACCGTACCGCGAGGCAAGATAGCCGGTGAGGAACGCCGTCACGCCGACGGCCAGGTAACCGGCAAATTCATTGAGGCCGACGGCGAGGCCGCGCGATTTCGGGCCGACGAGGTCGACCTTCATGATGACCGTCATCGACCAGGCGAGCCCCTGGTTGATGCCGAGCAGCGCATTGGCCGCAATCACCCATCCCCAGCTCGGGGCCCAGATGATCATGAACGGAACCGGCAAGCCGACAAGCCAGCCGAGGACGAGAACGCGCT
>NZ_RZSG01000451.1:0-4920 GCF_003997725.1 Mesorhizobium sp. M4A.F.Ca.ET.050.02.1.1 | reverse complement strand
TGTCGGAACCGCTGTCCTCAATGAGGGCCAGCCCCTGCGCGGCGGTGTTGAGCAGATTGCTCTCGAAGCGATTGACGATTTCGAGGTTGAGCGTGACGCCGGCGGCCTTGGCCGTCTCCGCCACTTTGGCCAGCGTTGCGGCGCTGCGGTTCCACTGGTCGCGCGTCGGCGCCTCGGTCTGCAGGCCGTGGCTGGTCGAGAGTATGCCGCCGACCTTCTGGCCGCCGAGATCGCGGGTGAGCGCGATGGTGCGGTTGAGGATGTCGACGCCGCGCGCGGCGCTAGCCTTGTCGGCACTCGATATATCGCCGTCGGCCGGCAGGCCGATGCTGATCGCGACGCCAAGGCCGAGATCGGCGATGCGCCGGGCAAGCCGACTGATATCGACATTGGCCGGATCGAGATAGGAGAACTCGATCAGGTCGAAGCCGGCTTCCTTCGTGTTGGCGAGCGTGCGCTCGAGGTCCGCCTGCGCCGAGCTCGCCGACCAGACGAAAGAATGGATTCCAATGCGCGCCATGATCGTCTCCATCTGCTCAAATCTTGCGAGCCGCAGTTTGGCTTCTGTCGCTCTCGGCGCCGATTGCCAGATCTCGCCAGCGATCACGATAGCCGGCTAACCCGGCAAAGTGCGCGGCATCAACGGGCTCCGGCGTTTCGGCGGCCATGCCTCGACCGGCGCTCTCGAAGGCGAGAGCGGCGGCGCCCGTGGCGCTGCCTTCCAGCGTGGCGCCCTGCAGGAAGGGCTGGCCGGGCCGTAGCTGCGCCAGCAGACTGGCGAGCAGGCCGCCCGCGTTCAGCCCGCCATCGACGATGACGGTGTCTTTGGAATGGATCAGGTCGAGCGACAGATCGACCATCAGCGCCACATAGAGCAGCGCCACCGCAGCGCGTTCTTCTCTGTCGGGCGCGCCGCCGATCACTTCGCCGACGCGATCAGGCATCGGACCGCCCGGCGCGAAGCTGGGCAGGGCCATTATGCCGGCGTCGATCACCAGCTGTATCGAAGCCGGCGATATGGCGCCTTGCCAGCCGGCGCTGATCACCGCGAATTCGCGCCCACCCATGAAGCGGATGGTCGGCACCGGACCGCCGTCGACATCGACATTGACCAGCATGTCGCGGTCGCGGTCGAGCACGTCCAGCGGGCAGTCGGGATTGAGCACGACCACCCAGGTTCCGGTCGAGACCGCTGTGAGCGGACCAAGTTGCTGCCGGCGATAGGCATGGAGCGCGGCATTCGAGTCATGGACGCCGTTGATGGATGGCGACCGGCCTGCCGGCCTTGCCGAAATGCTGCTCGCCGATGACAGCGCCGGCGCGCGCGAAAGCAGGCATGCGGCCGAGCCAGCTCTCGGCGTCGACCAGCGAGGAGAAGTCGCGCCGGCGCGGCGCCCACAGATGCGAATGGCAGCCGAGATAGGACACTTCCGAGACGGCGCGGCCGCCGAAACGCCAGCTCCAATATTGCGGATAGCCGAGGATCGATGTCGCCGAGGCGAAGGCGCCCGGCTCGACCTCGTTCAGCCACAGCATGTGGCGGCCATAGTTGAAGCCGAGCGGCAAGCGCGGCGAGAAGGTCTCGGAGAAATCCGGGATGCGGCGATCGATGCGCGCCGCGACCTCGGCAGGCGGCTCCTGCTCGTAGTCGAGGATCGGGTGCGTGAGCGCCGTATCATCGACCAAGGCGAAGGTGCAGCCATGGCCGGACACCATCAGCCCTTCGATGCCGTGACTGTCGACCGCTTCGTTAACGGCAGCGAGCGCCCAGTCATGCAGTGCCGCCTCGTCGAGCACGCTGAAGCCGTCCCTGTGTGTCCAGATCGGCCTCGTGCGGCGCTCGTCGAGAATGCGCCCGTCTTCCCCGAAGACGAACAGCTTCGAATTGGTCTTGCCGAAATCGAGCACCGCCACTTTCACTGGACGGCCCCCGAGGCGGAGGCGATCCGCACCATGACGCCTGCATCTTCCAGCATACGCGCATCGGCGTCGGACAGGCCGTCATCGGTCACCAGCGTGCCGATGCGCGACAGCGGCAGCGCGACATTGCGGGCATGGATCGACAGCTTGCGGCTGTCGGCCAGCACCACGATCTGGTCGGCGCACAGGCTCAAATCGACGATCGAGCGGACCAACAGCGGATGCGATTCCAGCACGCCTTCCTGGCTGAGCCCCTGGGCGCCGACGAAGAACTTCGCGGCGTAGAAAGGTGCGGCCTGGGCGAGCGAGTGGATGATGCCGGGCTCGCGGTGAAGATCGCCGCCGGCGATGGTCAGGCTGCAGTTGCCATGGTCGCTGAGATAGGCAGCGAGCGGCATGGAATTGGTGAACAGGCGGATGTTGCGGTCGGCGAGCCTGACGCCGAGATGAAAGCAGGTCGAGCCGCCATGGACGATGACCGCGTCGCCGTCGCGCACCATGGTCGCGGCAAGGGCGGCGATCCGCCGCTTGGCCTCGACGGCGAGGTCGCGGTTCTCGTCATAGGGCCTGGCATAGGCGATGCCGGCCTGGGCTACACCGTCGAGCGCCGAGATGCCACCATAGACCTTGCGCGCCTCGCCAGCCCCGTCGATCTTGTCGATATCGCGCCGGACCGTCGCCGCCGAAACGCCAAGCCGCTCCTGCAGCTCGCGCACCGAGGCGAACGGGCGATCCCGCAAGATCTCGACGATCTGACGCTGGCGGCCGGAGTCGCTCAACTTTTCCTCCCGATGTCGCTTGGCGTAACTTACTCAAGCCCGATGGGAGAGCAAAGTCATTTCTGACGAAAGAAGATCATGATTGACGTAGATCGCTCGTATCTGCGATACCGACGTCGGCTCCCTTGCAGGAATTTCGAGCGGAAAGCACGACGCGGCCGGCAGTTGCGAAGGACAGCGACATGGCGCCATTGGCCATAGGCATCGACATCGGCACTTCCGGCGCGCGCGCCGTCGCCATGCGCCCGGATTTTTCCATCGCCGCGCGCGCCGCCGTTCCACTCGACCGCTTTGGCGCCAACAGCCGCGACCCTGTCGTCTGGTGGGCGGCGGTCGAGGCAACGCTGAAGGAATTGCTCTCCGCCATCGATCGCGCGGCGGTGCGTTCGATCGCCGTCGACGGCACGTCGGGCACCGTGCTGCCAGTCGACGCGGTCGGACGGCCGCTGGCCGAGCCGCTGATGTACAACGACAAGGTTCCGGTCGACACCATACTCGCCGTGATCGCCCGCGAGGCGCCGGAAGCAAGCGCCGCGCACGGCGCGACCTCGGGCCTCGCCAAGGCACTCTCTTTCCAGCGCCTGCCCGGCGTCGCCTGGATGCTGCACCAAGCAGACTGGATTGCCGGACAATTCTCGGGCCGCTTCGATGTCAGCGACGAGAACAACAGCCTGAAGACCGGCTACGATGTCGAGGCCGGCCGCTGGCCGGACTGGATCGACGCCACCGGCATGCGCATGGAGCTGCTGCCCGAAATCGTCAGACCGGGCAGCGTGACCGGCAGGCTCACCGCCGACGCAGCCGAGCGGTTTGGCCTTGCGCGCGACATCGCGGTGGTCGCCGGGACGACGGATGGCTGCGCCTCATTCCTGGCCACCGGCGCGACAGTCGCCGGCGAGGGCGTGACGGCGCTCGGATCGTCGCTGACCATCAAGATCCTGTCCGACCGGCCGATCTCGGCGCCGCGCTACGGTATCTACAGCCACCGGCTCGGCGACGCCTGGCTGGCCGGCGGCGCGTCGAATTCCGGCGGCAAGGTGCTCGCCCGTCATTTTTCGGTGGCGCGCATCATCGAGCTGAGTGCCGCGATCGATCCGGCGACCGAGACCGGCCTCGACTACTATCCGCTCGGCACGGCCGGAGAACGCTTTCCGATTGCCGATCCAACGCTGCCGCCGCGGCTGACGCCCCGGCCGGCTTCCGACGCCGATTACCTGAAGGCGATGCTGGAAGGCATCGCCTCTATCGAAGCACTGGGCTATCGGCGGCTTGCCGAGCTCGGATCGCCGAAGCTGACATCGGTGCGCAGTGTCGGCGGCGGCGCCGCCAACGCCGCCTGGACCGCGATCCGGCAGCGTAAGCTCGGCGTCGATTTCGTGCCGGCGCTGTCCGACGAGGCAGCCGCCGGCACGGCGCAGCTGGCGCTCAGGGGCGCAAACGAGGCGGGGCTGCTGTGAACGCGAAATTGGCCAGACATCTCGATGGGATTGAAGCGCTTGCCGAGCGCTACGACGTTTTCCTGCTCGACCAGTTCGGCGTGTTGCATGACGGGCAGCAGCCTTATGCCGGCGCGGTGGAAGCCCTGTCGGCGCTGAAGCGCGCCGGCAAGACAGTGGTGCTCATTTCGAACTCTGGCAAGCGGGCGGAGCCGAACGAGCGCCGCCTGAAGAAGCTCGGCTTCGAAGAGGCTAGCTGGGATCACTTCGTCTCCTCCGGCGAGGTGGCGTGGCGCGCCTTCCGCGACATGGCGGCCTCGGGCGCGCTGAGGGGCGGAACGAAATGCCTGCTGATCAGCCGCGACGGCGACCGCTCGGCGATCGATGGCCTGCCGCTGGCCCTGACCGATAACAGCGACGATGCGGAGCTGGTGCTGATTTCAGCCAGCGAAGGCGACCGCTACGATCTCGACCACTATCGCGCTCTACTCGGTCCGGCTGCGGCGCGGCAGGTGCCGTGCTTCTGCACCAATCCGGACAGGATCATGCTGACGGCGGTCGGACCGCGCTTCGGCGCCGGCGAACTCGCCGATCTCTACGAAAGCCTCGGCGGCAGCGTCACCCGCATCGGCAAGCCCTATCCGGCGATCTACGAGGCGGCGCTGGCGCTGGCCGGCAATCCGGATCGCGGCAGCGTGGTCTGCGTCGGCGACAGCATCGAGCACGACATCGCCGGCGGCGCCGGCGCAGGCGTCGCAACCGCGCTGGTACGCTCGGGGGTATTG
>NZ_RZSG01000450.1:0-4937 GCF_003997725.1 Mesorhizobium sp. M4A.F.Ca.ET.050.02.1.1 | reverse complement strand
CACCGACGAGGCGCGCAGCAAGAACCGCCGCATCGAGCTGAAGCTCACTGAACGGTGATCGCGTATCACGAGAATTTGTTCACAGACTCAACGCTAGGGCGCAGATACGTGACCGGCAAGTCCTGAAAACATTATCTTTTTTTAATTACACTTCGCGGCTGGGCGCTCCTAGCTTGCCGCGCAGGGCCGAGAACCGCCGGCGATGCCTCCCATCGCGGCACGACGGAACCGACGGCCCACAAGGTCGGAAAGCGGAGCGGCGCGGCCGCTCCCTTCCCCAGCAAAAGGATGCGCCGCCATGCGCGTTTCATTCTCTCTCAGGACTGCCACGCTTGCCGCAATTCTCGTCACGGCCCCGCTCGCCGGCGCTTACGCTGCCGGACATCACAAGGGCGCTCTCGACGCGCCCGATCCCACCGATTTCACCGGTCCGCGCGTGACAGGCCTGATCGAGCAGGTGCAGGGCCTCGACCAGGGCATCACCGATGCGCGGCAGCAGAATGCGATTACGCCGGCCGAGGCACAGACGTTGCGCATGCGCGCCGCCCAGATCAGCCAGGCCGCCGCGAAAACGGCCGCCGCGGATCATGGCAGGATACCGGCAGCGCAGTATCATGATTTGCTGCGCCGTCTCGACGATGTTGACCAGGCGCTTCGCATCGACACCGGGGCCGGCTTCCTGATGGGCGACGGCGCGGACGGCGGGCACTATCCCAACGGCTGATCGCTCGACCCGAGGAAGGGACACCTGGCGCCCGAGGGAACTCCGTCCCAAGGGCGTCCTTTTTACCAGCCCAGCCAGAGCGCGATGATGCCAAGCGCGGCCGGCACGGTCTGGATGAACAGGATCTTCCTGCCGACGGTCGCCGCGCCGTAGAGGCCCGCGATGGCGACGCAGATCAGGAAGAACATCCTGACCTGGAAGCCGGCCGCGCCGAGGTAGAGCCCCCAGACCAGGCCGGCGGCGAGGAACCCGTTGTAGAGCCCCTGATTAGCGGCCAGCACCTTGGATGCCTTGGCAAAATCCGGCGTCAGCCTGAATGCCTTGTGGCCCTGCGGCGTATCCCACAGCACCATCTCCAGATAGACGATGAAGCAGTGGATCAGCGCCACCAGAGCGACCAGTATGTTGCCGATCATTTTCCCCCTCCGCTTTCGCTGCCAGCATTGATCACGCGCGGGCTCGTCCGCGCAAGATGGTTTGAGCACCCTGCGCGGCAGGGTTGCCAAGGCTGGCGCGTTGGTATCTTTTCGCGCCGTCCAATTCGATAGCTGACCAGACCGGAGCCGCCATGTCCTTTCAGAAACTCGACGACCTCGGCCACAAGCTCGAAGCGCTGGAGCATGCGCTCGCCATCCTCGGCGCCGACGAGGCGACGCATATGGCGGTCGGCGGCGGCGAGAAGCGCGCCGAGGCGATGTCGGCGCTCGCCGGGATGCTGCATGCCCGGGCGACGGCGCCGGAGATCGGCGACTGGATCGCTGCGGCGGAAGAGGAGGCCCTGAACGAGGAGCAGCAGGCGGCGGTCAGGGAGCTGCGCCGGCAATACACCAACATGACCTGCCTGCCGGTCGAGTTCGTCGAGCGGCAGACGACGGCGCGCATGCGCTCCGAGCAGCTCTGGCGCGACCTGCGCGCCAAAAACGACTGGGCGGGTTTCCAGCCGGCGCTGGAAGGCGTGATCGCCCTGGTGCGCGAGGAAGCGGCCTTGCGCGCCGATGCGCTTGGGCTCGATCCCTATGACGCGCTGATGGAGCAATATGACCCCGGCAACCGCGCCGTCGACATCACGCCGGTCTTCGCGGAGCTGAAGGCCTTCCTCAAGGGCTTCGTGCCGGAGGCGCTGGCGTTGCAGGAGGAGCGGCTGGCGAAGCATCCGCTGAAGCCGCTTTCCGGCAACTATGCGATCGAGCGTCAGCGCGAGCTCGGCCTTGCCATGATGGCGGCGGTCGGTTTCGACCTCACCCATGGCTCGCTGTCGGTGTCGCATCACCCCTTCTGCGGCGGCGTGCCGAGCGACGTGCGCATCACCACCCGCTACAAGACCACCGATTTCCTGTCGGCGCTGATGGGCGTGCTGCACGAGACCGGCCATGCGCTTTACGAGCAGAACCTACCCAAGGCCTGGGCGCACTGGCCGCTTGGCAAGGCGCGCGGCATGGCCGTGCACGAAAGCCAGAGCCTGTTCGTCGAAAAGCAGGTCGGCCGCAATCCGGCCTTCTGGCGCTGGGCCCTGCCGGTGGTCGAGAAGCATCTCGGCGAGACCTGGTCGATCGACGACATCCTGCCGCATGTGCACCGGGTCGAGCGCGGCCTGATCCGCGTCGATGCCGACGAGGTCACCTACCCGCTGCATGTCATCCTGCGCTACGAACTGGAGCAGGAACTCGTCTCGGGACGGCTGGAGGTTGCCGACCTGCCCGAGGCCTGGGACGGCAGGATGCGCAACTATCTCGGCCTGTCGACCCTGGACAATCCAGCCGACGGACCGATGCAGGATGTGCACTGGCCGGGCGCCGCCTTCGGCTATTTCCCGTCCTATACGCTAGGTGCCATGATGGCGGCACAGCAATGGGCGGCGCTGACCCGTGAGCATCCGTCCGCCGACGACGACCTCGCCAGGGGCGACTTCAGCGCCATCAACGCCTGGCGGCGTGAAAGGATCTGGTCGCAGGGGTCGCGCTGGTCGACCCCAGACCTGCTCGAACGCGCCACCGGCGAGAAGCTCAATGCAACGTATTTCACGGAGCATCTGCGCAAGCGCTATGGCAACTGAGCCCGCCTGAAAGCACTGGCTGCCAACGATCTCGCCAAGAACTTTCCGATCAAGGCCGCCGACCTCGGCACCGACCTGCCGACGCCGACCATGGTGGACCGCGCCGGCCCGAACGGCGGCTTGCCGCACTGAACTGAATGAAAACCGAGGCGATTATTCAGCCGCGCCTTTGAAGGCGCTGGCGCCGGTCTCGAACTGCAGCTTGGCCAGCCGCGCATAGATGCCGCCCTTGGCGACCAGGCTCTGATGCGTGCCTTCCTCGACAATGCGGCCGCCTTCCATGACAAGAATCCGGTCGGCCCTCAGCACCGTCGCCAGCCGGTGGGCGATGACGATCGTGGTGCGGCCCTGCATGAGGCGCTCAAGCGCCGTCTGCACCAGCGTCTCGCTTTCGGCGTCGAGCGCCGAGGTCGCCTCGTCGAGCAACAGGATCGGTGCGTCGCGCAGGATGGCGCGGGCTATCGCCACGCGCTGGCGCTGGCCGCCGGACAGCGTCACCCCGCGCTCGCCGACCTGGCTCTCATAGCCCTTGTCCAGCTTGAGGATGAATTCGTCGGCGAGTGCTGCCTTCGCCGCCGCCTCGATCTCAACATCACTGGCGCCAGGCCGGCCGAAGCCGATATTGTCGCGAGCGCTGGCGGCGAAGATGGTGACGTCCTGTGGCACGATGGCGATGCGCTGCCTGATCGCCACCGGATCGGCCTCGCGCAAATCGATGCCGTCGATGACGATGCGGCCGGTCTCGGGGTCGTAGAAGCGCAGGATCAGCGAAAAGACGGTGCTTTTACCCGCGCCGGAAGGGCCGACGATGGCCACCGTCTCACCGGGCTTCACCTGGAAGCTGAGGCCATGCACGGCGGCACGGTCCGGGCGCGCCGGATAGGAGAAGGAGACGTCGTCGAAGCTGATCGCGCCTTTCGCCTTTGCCGGCAGCGGCCGCGGATCGGCGGGCGGCTGGATCGCCGGGCTCTCGGCCAGGATCTCGGTCAGCCGCTCGGCTGCCCCGGCCGCCTGTGCAAGCTCGCCCCAAACTTCCGACAGCGCGCCGAGCGCGCCGGCCGCGAACACCGAATAGAGCAGGAACTGGCCGAGCGTGCCCGGCGACATCGCGCCGGAGAGCACGTCGCGCGAGCCGAACCACAGCACCGCCACCACCGAGGAAAAGATCATGAAGATGGCGAAGAAGGTGAGGAAGGAGCGCGCGAAAACCGAGGCGCGCGCCGCCTCGAACGCGGCCTCCACGGCGCCGGAGAAGCGCCCGGTGACCAGCTTCTCGTTGGTGAAGGCCTGCAGGGTGCGCACAGCGCCGATCTGCTCGCTGGCATAGGCGGTGGCGTCGGCCAGCGTGTCCTGCGCCTGCCGCGACTTGCGCCTGACCGAACGGCCGAAGGCGACCAGTGGCAGCACGATGAGCGGGATGGCAGCGATGACCAGGCCGGACAGTTTCGGGCTGGTGAACACCATCATCGCCACGGCGCCGAGACCGAGGATGACGTTGCGCAGCGCCACCGAGGCGGTGGCGCCGACCGCCGACTTCACCTGCGTGGTGTCGGCGGCAAGACGCGACACGATCTCGCCCGACTGGGCCGTGTCGAAGAAGGCCGGCGACAGCGTCGTAACATGAGCGAAAACGTCGCGGCGGATGTCGGCGACCACCCGCTCGCCGAGGGTGATGACGAAATAATAGCGGCTGGCCGAGGCCGCAGCCAGCAATGCGGCCATCACCACCAGCATGGCGAAATATTCAGCGATGAATTTGGAATCGGAGGCGGAAAAGCCATGGTCGATCATACGGCGCACGGCCATTGGCAAGGCCAGCGTCGTTGCCGCCGCTACGACCAGCGATATGATCGCGCCGATGACCATCTTGCGGTAGCGGAAGATGTAAGGATAAAGGCGTCTCAGAGGGCCGAGCGAGCGTCTGCGCCCGTCTTCCTCGCCACTGATGTTCGCCATGACCGTTTCCTCTGGCCACCTTCGGCTATGCGCTTCGAATATGCGCGTGCCGCGGCCTTGTGATTCAATTCCGGCTGATGTATAGGCTCGCCGACCGTTTTAGAAGCCGCGGCTCCTCAATAGCTGCGGCTTCGAGTTTTAAAAAGGGGCGCATCGACGCAGGCCTTGGGCCCGTCGGCAGCGCCGGTAAGCCAGGAACAGAAC
>NZ_RZSG01000044.1:0-18857 GCF_003997725.1 Mesorhizobium sp. M4A.F.Ca.ET.050.02.1.1 | reverse complement strand
CGTGGCTCCGAGCCGGTGGCAATGACGATGTTCCTGGCCTCGATTTCCCGCCCGTCGACGCGGATGGCGTTGCTGCCGATAAAGGCGGCCTCGCCGTGGATGACATTGACGCCTCGCTTGGCCATCAGTCCGGACAGCCGGGACGGAATGTCCCTGATCATTTCCTTTTCCCGCTCGATCAGCGCGCTCCAGTCGAGCCTCGGGGAATCGATGCTGATCGCATGCCGATCGGCCCGTTCGATTTCATCAAGCGCATGGGCCGCCGCAACCAGCACTTTCTTCGGCGTGCAGCCGCGATTGGGGCAGGTGCCGCCAAGGTCGCGGGCCTCGATCATGGCGACGGAAAGCCCTGCGGCGCGGGTCGCGACCGTGACGCCCATTCCTGCATTGCCGCCGCCAAGGACAACCACGTCATACTTTTCCATCTAGCGACTCCGCCCTGCCTAGTGGAGCTTGATCCGGGGTCTGGTGCGCCTGACCACCATCTCGCCGATCGAGTCCAACGCGGTCTTTGCGAGGCCGTGCACCGCCTTGAGATGCATCTTGTGCAGCGAGCGATAAACGAGCCTCGCAAGCAGGCCCTCGATCTTCAGCCCGCCGATCAGGCTGCCGAACGCACCGTAGTCGGCAAGCGAGACAAGGGAGCCGTAGTCGCGGTAGCGGAAGGCCGGCGTGGCCTGTCCCGCGAGGCGCGCGGCAACCACCTTCACCAGGTGGTCGGCCTGTTGATGAGCCGTCTGGGCGCGAGGCGGCAAGGCATTGTCTTCGCCCGGCAGGACGCAGTTCGCGCAGTCGCCGATCGCGAACACATTCTCGTCTCCTACAGCACGCAAGGTCTCGTCCACCATCAGGCGGTTGATGCGGTCTGTCTCGAGGCCATCGAGAGTCTTCAGGAAATCCGGCGCCTTGATCCCGGCCGCCCAGACCACGAGCTCTGCTGGCACAAACAGCTTTTCGCCCAGCCTGATGCCCTCCTCGGTCACTTCGGTGACCTTGATGCCGCAGCGTATCTGGACGCCCATCTTGATGAGCAGGCGTGCCGAAGCCCGCGCCATGTGCTCCTGAAGCGCCGGCAGGATGCGCGGCCCGGCCTCGACGATGGTGATGCGAATCAACTTCTCGAAGTCGATGTTGTCGAGGTTGTGCGAAGCGATTTCCCGCATCGTTTTGTGCAGTTCCGCGGCCAGTTCGACGCCGGTCGCTCCGGCGCCGACGATGACGCAATGGAGCTGACCGGGCGACAGTTGCTCGTATTGCGCATTGGCCCGCAGGCATGCGTCTATCATGCGCTTGTTGAAGCGGGTGGCCTGCTCAGCCGTGTCGAGCGAAATGGCATGGCGCGCGGCACCCGGCGTGCCGAAATCGTTGCTGACGCTGCCGACGGCCAGCACCAGCGTGTCATAGCCCAGCACCCGCGGCGGTATGATCTGCCTGCCGTCGTCGTCGAAGCTGGGCGCGACGAAGACCTGGCGCTTTGCACGATCGATGCCGACGACTTCGCCTATACGGTATCGATAGTGGTGCCGGCTGGCATGGGCGATGTATTCGACGGCGTCATGCGAAGTGTTCAGCGCGCCCGACGCCACCTCATGCAACAGCGGCTTCCAGATATGGGTGCGGTTGCGATCGACAAGTGTGACGGAAAGCCGCCGTTTGCCGAACTTGCGGCCGAGCCGTGTCGCCAGTTCCAGGCCGCCGGCGCCGCCGCCCACAATGACCACGCGATGCAGGGACTTGTCCGCATGCGAGGGAGTCTCCGTGATCGTGCGGAACAGCGCGGCATTGTTGGCAAGCACGGCTTCCGGAATCAATCGCATGCCGGGGGTGATGATCTGCATCGGTGGTCTCCGTGTCTTCCTCGGCGCGCGCCCATCACTCTTGCGACTCGTGGATGACGATGCCCTGCAGCATGTCGACCTCGCATTCCCACGGCTTTTCCGCGAGGACGCGCTGCCCATGCTCGTATCCTGCTTGCCAGCGAGTGCGGATGCCCGAGCGGGTGAAATCGATGTCCTTGGTGTGGTCCTCGCCGTCGAGGCGCGGCGAAAGGAGCCGGACAAGATGCATGACCGAAGGGCAGCCATAGGACGCCAACTCCTTGAAGATGGTATCCTCGCGCCGCTCCTCGGGGACGAGCTTTCCCATTTCTCGCACGACGTGACGAAGCCGATGCAGCTGCTCCTGGCGGGCCACGTGGCTCTTGCCGCGGCTGGCGTATTGAAGGTCCTTTTGCCGCCCCATCACTTGCCAGATCGATTTCGGCTCCGTGGCGCGCGGCTGCCACATGTTGACCGCAAAGATCAGCGCGTCGCGCCGCGGACGTGCGTCGAGCACCACCTCGATCGGCGTGTTCGAATAGATGCCACCGTCCCAGTACGGCTCGCCGTCGATGCAGACGGCTGGAAACGCCGGCGGCAAGGCACCTGACGCCATGATGTGCGCCACCGACAACGTCATCTCACGCGTGTCGAAATATTTGAGTTCGCTGGTGTTGACGTTGACCGCGCCGACCGTCAGTCGCGTGTGGCGCCCGTTGAGGTAGTCGAAGTCGATCAGATTGCTCAGCGTCCTTTTGAGCGGATCGGTGGTGTAATAGGATGCATTCTCGACGCCGACCTCGCGATTGAGCCCGAACATGGCGCTTGGGTTCGGTTCGAAGAAACCGGGGATGCCGCGCATCACCGTGCCCATGTTGGCGAAGATATTGCTCGGAACCATCATCCGGAAAAACTCGTCGAGCGGGCTGCTCCGGCAGACGCCGTCCCAGAACTCCTGAAGCCTCGGCAGGCGATCCCTGGGGTCGTTTCCGGCAATCAGCGCGGCGTTGATGGCGCCGATCGACGTGCCGATGACCCAATCCGGTTCAACGCCGCCTTCGACGAGCGCTTGGTAGACCCCGGCCTGATAGGCCCCAAGCGCACCACCGCCTTGAAGGACAAGGACGGTCTGGCGTTTGGGCTCACCCTGAGGGCCGATCTCAAGTGCCGCCTCGGAGACGGGCGGATTTCGCGTGATCCTGTTCATGGCCTTGTCGCTCCTCGTTGCCGGCTCAATGGGCGGTCCAGCCGCCTTCGATCGGCATGACTGCGCCGGTGATCGAGGCCGCTTCGTCCGAGGCTAGGAACAGGCAGAGCGCAGCAACCTGCTCCACCGTCACGAACTGCTTGGTCGGCTGCGCGGCCAAAAGCACATCCTTGATCACCTGCTGTTCGGTGATCCCGCGCGCCCTCGCGGTGTCCGGTATCTGCTTCTCGACCAGCGGGGTGAGCACGTAGCCGGGGCAAACCGCGTTGACGGTGATGCCCTGCTCGGCGACTTCCAGCGCAACCGTCTTGGTCAGGCCGGCGACACCGTGCTTGGCCGCGACGTAGGCGGATTTGTAAGGGGAAGCGACCAGAGCGTGCGCGGAGGCGACGTTGATTATGCGACCCCATTTGCGCGCCTTCATCGCCTGCAGGGCACGCCGGATCGTATAGAAGGAAGACATGAGATCGATCGCCACGACCGCTTCCCATCTCTCGATCGGGAAGTCATCGATCGGCGCGACATGCTGAATGCCGGCGTTGTTGACCAGAATGTCGACCGCGCCGAATTCTGCGATGGCCTTGTCCATCATCTCCGTGATGGCATCGCCCTTGCTCATGTCAGCGCCGTCATAGCGGACGGTCACACCGTGGTCGACGGCCAGTTTTTTCCGCAGCAACTCGATCTCGCCGGCATTTCCGAAACCGTTCAGAACGATGTTGCAGCCCTTGGCCGCGAAGGCTTCGGCGATGCCTTGGCCGATGCCGCTGGTCGAGCCGGTGATGAGTGCTGTCTTTCCATTGAGCATCGTCATTTCCTCTTGTTTGAGCCGCGGGCGCGAATGGCCAGTGGTTGCGAGCGACGGGCTGCAGCACCCCGGCTCTGGATCTGCGGACCAGTATGGCGAGCGGCCCGAAACTGCGGAAATGCCGTTGAGACATGGATTCGATAGCCGACGGTCAGATCGTGGTCCCGCATCCGAGGTGTCGATCGACCGATCGGGTTGTTTGACGTAAGGGCAGCTAGTAAGATCATCCGGCAACGCGGGGGCGTGCGTATGCGCGTTCGGTGAGGGAGCGTGCAGTGGAGATCAGCCAGGTCAGATACTTCTTGGCCGTCGCCAAGGAGCTGAATTTCACCAGGGCGGCCGAGCAGTGCAATGTCACGCAGCCCGCGCTTTCACGCGCCATCAAGCTGCTGGAAGACGAATTCGGCGGAGCGCTATTCCACCGTGAGCGCCGCTTCACGCACCTCACCGAGCTCGGCCGCATGGTCGAGACCTATCTCGAGGGCGTCTTCGAGAACTCGCGCCAGGCAAAGCAGATCGCCGAGCAATATGTGAATTTGAAAAAGATGCCGCTCAGGGTCGGCATCATGAGCACGATCGCCCCGGACGAGATTATCGAGCTCATCGCGGCTGTCCGGGGGCATCATCCTGGCGTAGAGCTTCACCTTTGCGATTCTGACGCCGTGAGCCTGAGGCGGAGGCTGCTGGAAGGCAACCTCGAGGCCGCCATCTATGCGTTGCCGTCGAACGTGCCCGACGAAGAAGTGCATTCCCTGCCACTGTTTCAAGAGCAGATGGTGATGGCGGTTCACCTGGCTCATCGCCTCGCCAACCAGCGCATGGTGCGGGTGAAGGATATGAGCAACGAAAGCTACATCCACCGCAACAATTGCGAGTTTGCAGGCTATGCGGATGCCATCCTCGCCGAGCAGGGCGTCACGGTCAGCCCGGTCTACTGGAGCGATCGTGACGACTGGACGCTGGCGATGATCGCGGCCGGGCTCGGTTTCGGTTTCATGCCTGAGCACACCGCCAAGCACCCGGGCGTGGTGGCCTTGCCAATCACCGAACCGGAGTTCTGGCGCGAGGTCAATCTTGTCACCATACGCGGCCGCAGGCACTCGCCTGCAGTCGGCGCGCTGGTGCGCGAGGCCACGCAGAAGAAGTGGTTCGGCGAACGGGCGAAGGCTCTGGCCGCCGCCGCCGAGTAGTTTCGCTGTGCGGGGCGCCCTCCTTGGATGCACAGGCAGCGGATCTCCGGCACTGTCCGCGCTCAGTTCTTTCTTACCGTCGAGGTCACGGACTGGATGACCTCCGTCGCCATCTTGAACTGCGCGGTGCGGTCGGTGATGCCGTGCCGTTTGGCGATCCAGTCGAAATCGCTGTAGGCGGCGTAAACCGAACCATCGGGGGTCTGGTAGACCAGCACCCGCACCGGCCAGTCCAGGCCGGCCTCGGGATTGGACGTGATGAAGGTAGTGCCGAGCGCCGGATTGCCGAACATCACCAGCCGGGACGGCCTGACATCGTTGCCGGCATTCTTGCCAAGCCTTGCCTGGTCGATCACGCCGAAGAACATGATGCCCTTCTTCAGCACGTCCTTCTTGATGCGAGCCACGGTCTCGGCGACGGAATAGTCGCTCTTGACCGTGACGACGCCGTCGGATGCGGCGGCCGGAAGGGCAACCGCCATCAGCATGGCGGCGCCTGCAATCATGGTTTTCAGGTAGTTGGTCATGTCAGTCTCCTTGGTTGGATAGCGAAGTTGTCGGTCTTTGCGTGTCACGTCCTCGGCGTTTGCAACATGCGCGCAGTCGCGATCGCGCCGGCGAGAACCGAGGCGAGCACACCCACGCACGCGGCCCAGCCGATACGGTCGTAGAGCTGCCCGATGATGAAGCTGCCGGCGAGCCCGCCCGCATAGTAGGACGCAAGGTAGATGCCGCTTGCGGCGGCGCGATCGCGCGAGGCGGTCCGGCTCACATGCCCGGTGGCTATCGCCTGCGCCAAGAAGGTGCCGATGGCGACCAAAGCCATCCCGGCAAGAACGACCGGGAGGCTGGCGGCGAGCAGCAGAAGCAGTCCGACGATCGCCAGCCCGAGTGTCGCTCCGATCCCTCCGCTCGGACCGAGACCTGCCGCGACGCGCCCGGCAAGCGGGGTCGTCAGCATCGAGGGCAGGAAGACGAAATAGACCGCGCCCAAGGCCATCGGTGTCAGCGACAGCGGTGTCGCAACGACCTGGAAGTTCACATAGGTGAAGGTGCCGATGAAGACGAAAAGGATCAGGAAGCCGATCGCGAAACAGGCGCGCAGCTCGGCGTTTTGCAGCGGAGCCTTCCATGCGGCGCGGGCGGGCTCGCCCATCCCATCGGCGCGCATCATTGCAGAGGTCTTCTGCAGTGTGAGCCAGACAAGGGCGGCGCCGAACAGATTGAGGCCGGCGAAGATCAGAAAATTGGTGGAGATGCCGAATGTGTCGGCGACGGCGGCTGACATCAGCCGGCCGAAGAAGTTGCTGGCAACATTGCCGGTCACGTAAGCCGCAAGCGCGCTCGTCGTCTGCCGCGCGGAGAAATGCTCGGCCAGGTAGGCCATCGTCAGCGTAAAGGCGGTCGACATGCACAAGCCTTGCGCTACGCGCAGCAGGGCGAAGACCACAATGCTGTCGGTCTGTGAAAGCAACGTCGTCGGGATCGCCAAAATGGCCAGGCTGATCCAGATGCCGTTGCGGCGATCGATGCCGCGACCGAAGAGCGCGACGGCGATACCGGCCACCGCCATGCCGAAGGTGCTGGCATTGACGGCGAAACCCATGGTCGCGCGACTGACGCCGAATCTTGCCACCAGCGAAGGCAGGATGGCCTGAGTGGCGAACAGGTCGACAAGCGTCAGAAACGCGATCAAGGCAATCAGGCCGAAGCGCCAGCTGTCCGCGGCAACCATGCGGAGCCGCCTCGGTTCGGTATGTTCACTGGACGTCATGTCAGGCTCCGTGGCCACACGTCCCCAGGCCATCGCCCGAGGACGCGATTTTATTGCTGATGCTGGGATCTGCTGACCGCGACGAGCGGCTCACATCATGTGGTCTTCGTGCATCGCAGGCGGCAGGACGTCGGCCGAATAGAGCACCGCTGGAACCTTGCCGTTGTTCTTCCACCAGTGGGCGAGCTGGCCGAACTCGGCCGTCGCGTCGCCGGCCGGATGTTCGATGCCGACCTTACAGGTGCTGCGGTATTCGGTGATCGAGCCCTCGACCACCAGAATGTTTGCCGGGCGGACATTGTGCTCATGCCACGGCACTACGCCGCCAGGCTGAACAACGAGCTTGCGCAGGCGCAGCATGTTGCCTTTCCAGCCTTCGCCCTTGCTGCTTAAATCGATTGCGGAAAGGACCGTGTCGGTCACGCCGACCGGTTTACTGGGATGTTCCTGGATGTCGGTGGTGGCGGCCTGGCCAGCAGGGCAGTCGCCGGCGAAAACCGGAGCCACCGAGAACGCGGCGGTCGCGGTGAGAAGTCCGAGTGTCAACGCCAACTTCAGCGGCACCCGCAATGCAATAGTCTTGCAAGCCATGTCTAGTTCTCCTTTGTCGGTGCCCAATCGCGGAAGCGGGGCATGAGTGGAGAGTGACGGCAGCCTCGACGAAAGAGAAATGCTGACTGGCTCTTAATTCGATACCTGAAAACTATGATGGACAACCGCGCCAACGAGACTGTTTCGCCACGACATTTATCGCGGCGTTAGACTTCATTTCGAATGCTACGCAGCCGTTTTCCTGGCCGGCAGATCTATGCCGCTTTCCGGCCAGCTGTGTGCCTTGACACTGTTCACGAAGGTCGAGGTCGCCGGTGAGAACCGGCGGCCCGACACGACGACCAGCGAGACCTCCCGCCAAACCTCGGGGTCGATGACAGGCCTGATCTGCAAGCCCGGGATGACGGCGCTGAATTCCGGGATGAAGCAGATGCCAAGTCCACCGGAAACCATGTTCTGGATCCAGTCTTCGCGCTCGCTGGCGTAGGATATCCTGAGCTTCACACCGCGGTCATTGCAGAGACCGGCGAGGTGGTCGCGATACTCGCAATTCAACCTTCTCAGGTAGTTCTCGCCGTCGAGTTCGGAAATGGCGACATTGTCGTTGCGAGCCAGCCGGTGACCGTTCGGGAAGGCCAGGACGAACCGCTCGCGATAGAGCGGAGTGACGTCGAAACGCTCCGGAAAACTGTTGCTGGACGCCATGATGGCGACGTCGATCTCACCCGCTTCAAGCAGTTGCGACAGCGAAGCCGGCACACCCTCCACCAGCTGCAACTGGATGCCCTGCTGGCGTCTGTTGAAATCGGCCAGCAAGCCGGTGAAGCGACGCGGACCAATGGTGCACATGACGCCAACCTTGAGATTTGCGTTTTCCAGGCAAAGGAATTTCGACGCCTCCTGGCGCACGCCGGTCACCTCGTCGAGGATCTGCTGGAACCGCGGGCGTAGCAGGGCACCCAGATCGGTAAGGTGGGTCAGGTTCCGTTCGCGGCGAAACAGCAGGCCGCCGACCTCATCCTCCAACTGCTGGATGGCGCGCGACAGCGCTGGTTGGGTGACGTTGCATTTTTCGCCGGCGCGCGTGAAGTTCCGCGTCTCGCACACGGCCAGGAAGTAGCGGATGTGATGAATGTCCATGCCGGTTTATCCCTCTGCTGCATAGATGCATGTGCAGGTTGGAACCGTGCCGCAAACCATTCCATCACGCCAATGCACGGGGGCTATGAAGTCGATAGCGTTTCGTCATGCGCCAATGGCGGGCCAGGGCCCGCCATCAGAGTTGGTGACACGCATCGCCTGGCCTGATCGGGAGGAAGAGTGCGGCCCGAAAAGACCGGCAGCCAATGCAATCTGCCTATGGACTTCATGCCACCTTGGCATTTCGGCTGAAGAAGAAGATGCGGCAGTCTCCTCACCAGTCGCCCCGCCAGCGACTTTGGGATGGAGACCAAGAGATGCACGTCCAGTCCGGAACGCGAATTGACCAGGCCATCATTCCCGGGACGCGTTCCCGGCTGGAAGAGGGGCAGTCTGTCGACATCATCCTGGCAAGTGATGCACACGGCGCCTTCGTCTGGGGCGTGCTCGACCGCCTGCTGGATGAGCCGAACCTTGTCTTCAGCGCCGTTACAGCGTCCGGTTTCGGAGCTGTGGAGGCGGCGGTCCTGGCCTACGGCTTGAGCCTTGGCGGCCGGCGTGGCGCTCGGATGGCGCTCACCAACTTCTGGCGGCGCGTCAGCCACGCCTCGATGTTCTCCATCGACAGAGCCAGTCTGCTTCGATCGATACTGGAACAGTCGATCGACATCGAGCAACTCCGCGACGAGCGCTGCCCGGTGAAACTCGGCGTCCTGGCCGTCAACGCCGGCACCGACGCCGTGAAGGTCTTCACAGGCGAGCAATTGTCGATCAACGCGATCGTGGCGGCAGCCACCGTCCCGTTCCTCTCCCCGCCTGTCGAAATCGACGGCGACAGCTATTGGGGTGATGGCGAGCTCTCGCAGTTGCCGCCTGCTCGGTCGCCGAAAACCAGCCATCGCCTGATCATCGCAGGTAGGCCTTCACTGTTCACGACACTATGTCCGGATCGCAGCTTCTCCTCCACCCATTGCACGACCAAATGCGCGCCGGTTCACACCATCTTCGACAGTCAATACCGAGGTGGGGCTGCGCTCTTCGCGAGACCCTGGATCGACTGGGGTGAACTGACTGGCTTGCGTGACAGAGGTCGGCAATGTGCCGAAGGCTGGCTTGTCGCCGATCTTTTCGGCATCGACGAACGCCCAGCTGTCGGCTGCCGAGCCCAACACATATAGGCGCGCCTCCCTCCCGCCTAGCAGCGTCTGCTTCGCATACTCCCGAACGCAGGCGCCAAGCCCTCCGGTGGCCCCCGCCGGAGGGCTTTTTCGCATCGCTCTCCAGAACATAGTGGCCGCGTATCAATTCCATGCCGAGACAGCATTTCAGCTCGGCGTCACGATCGGAGAGACTGCATGCAGACGGGCCCTGGAGGCCGGTCTTTCCCTCGAAACACCAACCAGGAGACAAGCCTGTGATCAACACCAAGACCCTCATCGGATCGGCGCTCGCGGCCGCCACTTCGCTCGCCGCGACGGCGGCCTACAGCGGTCCCGCCGCCAAGCCCGGCTTCGCCTTCGAGAAGTGCTACGGCGTCGTCAAGGCCGGCCAGAACGACTGCCAGACCGCGACGCATTCATGCGCCGGCACCGCAACCACCGACAATCAGCCGGATTCCTGGCTCTACGTGCCCGCAGGCAGCTGCGCCAAGATCACCGGCGGCAGCGACAAGCCGAAAGCCTGAACGATCCAGACTTCGAACCGACCCTCTTGAATGGAGCAGACCGATGTCCCGTGCGTTTCAGCCCCTCGCGATCCCCGCATCAGCGGGCATCGGTCTTCGCTCCCCCCACATCTCGGAGATGCTGACGCGACGGCCCTCCGCCGGCTGGCTCGAAGTTCATGCCGAGAACTACATGGGAGACGGCGCCTGCGTCGAGGCGCTAGAGCGGCTGCGTGAGATCTACCCGCTTTCGGTGCATGGCGTTGGCCTGTCGCTCGGCAGCGCGCGGGGAGTTGACCGTGCCCATCTGGAGCGCCTGCGCAAGGTCTGCGCGCGCTTCCAGCCCGATCTGGTCTCGGAGCATCTCGCCTGGAGCGTTGCCGACGGCGCCTATCTCAATGATCTCTTGCCGCTGCGCTATGACGAAGAGGCGCTGGCCGTCGTTGCCCGCAATGTCGAGACCGTCCAGGACACGCTGAAGCGGCAGGTGCTCATCGAGAACCTGTCGGCCTATCTGGCCTTTGCGGACTCCTCGATGAACGAGGCCGAATTCCTGGCCGAGCTGGTGGCGAGAACAGGCTGCGGCCTGCTGCTGGACGTCAACAACGTCCAGGTTTCGGCGCACAATTTGCAGTATGACGCCAAAGCCTTCATCGATGCGCTGCCGGCCGACGCGATCGGCGAAATCCATCTTGCCGGCCACGCGATCAATCAGGTCGGTGCCGACACCGTGCTCATCGACGACCATGGCTCGCGGGTGCCGCCGGTCGTCTGGGCGCTCTACCAGCATGCCGTGGGCCGGCTCGGACCGCGCCCGACGTTGATCGAATGGGACACCGACGTTCCCGTTCTCGACGTGCTGCTTGGCGAAGCGATGTGGGCCGACATGCTGACCGCCTCGATCATGTTCAACCGTCGGCAGGTTGCGAGACGCAACCAAACGACCGAAGCCCGGTCGGCGCCCATCCGCCTTTCTCTCGAAGGCGAAACGACGACCAGCATGCCGGTGCTTGCGGCGTTTGCCGCTGCCAGAGCCGCCAGGCCGTCCATGTCCGCAGCGTTGCCGTCAATTGAGGAGGAATACCATGCTGCCGCTTGAACTCCTGCAGACCACCCTGGCGCGATCGGTGCTCGCCATGGAACCAGTCGCAGCCGCAAATGTGCTGACCGCCGGCAGGGCCGATCCGTTGGCCCGCCTGCGCATCTACCAGAACAACACGCGCAGTTCGCTGACCGCGGCGCTGATGGCGGTTTTTCCCGTCACCGTCCGGCTGGTAGACGAACGCTTCTTCCGTTATGTGGCGAGCGAGTTCATTCGACGCCACCCGCCGGTTGAATCCCGTCTTTCGCGCTATGGGGCCGGCTTCCCGCGCTTCCTGAAGACCATCGACACGCTGTCCGACATGCCGATCGTCGCCGAAACGGCGCGGCTGGAATGGGCCATAGCGGAGGCACTCGATACGGCTTCGCTGCCGCCCCGCAGCCTCGCAGAATACGACAACACCGACCTCGGGCCCTCGCCGGATATCCTGCTCCAGCCTTCACTGCGGCTGATCGTCTCGCACTGGTCGATCCTGTCGGTATGGATGGCGCATCAACAGGAGACGGCGGCCGACGAAGGCACCACCTGGACAAGGCGTCCCGAACGTGTGGCGTTGTGGCGATCGGGGAACTATGTGCGGCTTTTTCTGCTCGACCGCGCGAGCTTCGCCTTCTGGCATTCGCTGAAACACGGTCTCGGCCTCGAGCATGCCACTGGCCGTGCCCTGGCTCTCGACCCGACCTTCGACCTGGTTTCCGCCCTTATGCGTCTGTTCCGCGACAGGCTCGTCACCAACGTGCGAGTCGCCGCGAATTCCCCCTCAAATTGATGGAGATGGTCATGACCGCAATATCCGAACACTCCTCGTCCAACCCGGCCGGCTTTGTCGGCTTCTACAAGCGTATCATCAAGCTTCCCGAACACATTCCGTTTTCGCTGGTCCAGCTCGCCGCACGCGTCGCGGTCGCGCATGTCTTCTGGCAGTCCGCGCAGACGAAGCTCGTATCCTGGCCGGTGACGCTGCAGCTTTTCGCCAACGAATACAATCTGCCGTTCATCGACCCGTCGATCGCGGCGCTACTGGCCACGGCGGCTGAACTGACGGGCTCGGTGTTGATATTCCTCGGGCTGTTTTCGCGCCTCGCTGCCCTCATGCTGATCGGCGTCGTCTCCGTCATCCAGATCTTCGTCTATCCGGAGAACTGGGCGGAGCACCTGCTATGGGCGTCGTTGCTGCTGCTCGTGCTGGCACGCGGCGCCGGTGTGTTCTCGCTAGACTATGTCGCGGCGCGGGTTCTCTCGGCGCCTGGAAGGTGAACATTCCGACCGAGGGGGAAAAGCACGGTGCGCATCTTCATCGTTCACGCCCACCCCGAGCCCAACAGCTTCAACGGCGCCCTGACCCGCGCCGCACAGGGTTGTCTGCGGCGGGACACGAAGTTGTTGTCTCAGATCTCTATGCTATCGGCTTCAACCCAATATCAGATCGTCGCAACTTCACGACGATACGCGACGCAAACTACTACCGTCAGCAGTCTGAGGAGGCGAACGCGGCTGCCCATGACGGGTTCGCGCCGGACATCCAGGCGGAGATGGGCAAGCTTTTCTGGTGCGACGCCTTGATCCTGCAGTTCCCGCTCTGGTGGTTCGGGCTGCCGGCGATCCTCAAGGGCTGGGTTGACCGAGTGTTCGCGTCCCGGCGGCCGCATCTATGGCGGCGGCAAATGCTATGATCGCAGCGTCTTTGCGGGAAAACGAGCGATGTGTTCCGTCACCATCGGCGGACCGCCGCCGATCTATTCAGGCTGTGGACTGAACGGCCCAATCTCGGAGATCCTGTTCCCGTCAACCACGGAATGCTCCATTTTTGTAGGCTTCACGGTTATCGAGCCTTTCCTTGTGCACGCACCAGCGCGCATCAGCGACGGTGAACGCCAGAGGTGGCTCGATCGTTACCGCGAATGCGTCCTCAGCCTCGCGAATGCTCCGACGATCACGCATCCGAAGCTCGCGGACTTCGACGACGCCCATGTCCTGAAATCGGTGTGAAAGATGGGCACAAGCCCTTGCATGTCAAGGACTTCAGCGATTTCAATGGGATAGGCTGGTGCTGCGAGAGAGGATTGAACTCTCGACCTCTCCCTTACCAAGGGAGTGCTCTACCACTGAGCTACCGCAGCCGATGGCGGGGCTTCTGCCATAACGAACCGGCGAGCGCAAGGCCAAGAAAAACCTAAAGTGTCGCGCTTCATCGTCGCAAAACCGCCACGCGGTTTTGGGCGGCATGACCCTGAGTGTTGCATGTCGTTGTCCCGAAACCACTGCGCACTTTTTGGGCGACATGCATTGGCAATGCCGCGGCTGTGGAAGCCGCCTTCCTCGACATGGCCGCGCCACAATGTTGGCTATGCCTCAGCAAGGTTGGCTAGTCAGCCGGCCGGGGATGGGACGATGAATGACAAGGCAAATCCACCGAAAAAAGGCGCAGGCGACCGCAAGGACCGGCTCGCCGAAGCCTTGCGCGCCAATCTCGGGAAGCGCAAGGCGCAGTCGCGCTCGCGCCGCTCGGGCGACGCCGACAAGCGGCGCGCCAATGAGCCCGATCAGCGGCCGGAAGGATTGCCGACTGCTGGAAAAATGCACAAGGACTAGCCCAAACCCGGCCACACTGCTCCGCCACACTCGGCGCAGGGGACCCAGAATCCTTGAACCAAGCCGGCCAATGGTCTAGACGGGCCGATACTCAAACGATTGAACCGGCCGTTCCGGCCGAGGGGACATTCTCTCATGGATCGCATCAGAATTGTCGGCGGCAACAAGCTCGCCGGAAGCATTCCGATCTCCGGCGCGAAAAACGCGGCATTGCCGCTGATGATCGCCTCGCTGCTCACCGACGACACGCTGACGCTGGAGAACGTGCCGCATCTGGCCGATGTCGAGCAATTGATCCGCATCCTCGGCAATCACGGCGTCGACTATTCGGTCAACGGCCGTCGTGAGAAGCAGCAGGAAGGCTATTCGCGCACCATCAATTTCTCCGCCCGCAACATCGTCGACACCACGGCGCCGTATGAACTGGTGTCGAAGATGCGCGCCTCCTTCTGGGTGATCGGGCCGCTGCTGGCCCGCATGGGCGAGGCAAAGGTGTCGCTGCCGGGCGGCTGCGCCATCGGCACGCGCCCGGTCGACCTGTTCCTGGAAGGCCTGCAGGCGCTCGGCGCCGATCTCGACGTCGACACCGGCTATGTCATCGCCAAGACCAAAAACGGCCGTCTCGTCGGCAACCGCTATGTGTTCCCGAAAGTGTCGGTCGGCGCCACTCATGTGCTGATGATGGCTGCTTCGCTGGCCAAGGGCGAGACGGTGCTGGAAAACGCCGCTTGCGAACCCGAGATCGTCAACCTCGCCGAATGCCTCAACGCCATGGGCGCCAGGATTTCCGGCGCCGGCACGCCAACCATCACCATCGATGGCGTCGAGGCGCTGTCGGGGGCCCGCGTGCGCGTCATTCCCGACCGCATCGAGACCGGCACCTATGCGATGGCGGTGGCGATGACCGGCGGCGACGTCGTGCTCGAAGGCGCCCGACCAGAATTGCTGCAGACCGCGCTCGATGTCATTTCCGAGACCGGCGCCGAGATCACGCCGACCAATTCCGGCATCCGCGTCCGGCGCAACGGCGCCGGCATTGCGCCGGTCGACGTGACGACGGCGCCCTTCCCGGCCTTCCCGACCGATTTGCAGGCGCAGTTCATGGGCCTGATGACCATGGCCAAGGGCAAGTCGCGCATCACCGAGACCATCTTCGAGAACCGTTTCATGCATGTGCAGGAGCTCGCCCGGCTCGGCGCCCACATCACGCTTTCCGGCCAGACGGCCATCGTCGACGGCGTCGCCAAGCTGAAGGGCGCGCCGGTGATGGCGACCGATCTGCGCGCCTCGGTCTCGCTGGTCATCGCTGGCCTTGCCGCCGAAGGCGAGACCACGGTCAACCGCGTCTATCACCTCGACCGCGGCTTCGAGCGGCTGGAGGAGAAGCTTTCCGGCTGCGGCGCGGTGATAGAGCGGATTTCGGGCTGACGGCCGCAAGGCACCCGTTGCAGACAAAGAGGCCTTCAACTCGTTTTGGAATGGCCAATTGTTAAAAGTCGGCGCCGCCCCTCATCCGCCTGCCGGCACCTTCTGCCCGTAAACGGGGGAGAAGTCCGCTGGCAAACCTGAGCCGGTTGCCTTGACAGAAACCCTGTGCGGTTGCGCGGAATGGAAAGACCGCCTAACACGAAGCTTGAAACCAACGTTAGGTACAAATTCCGCATGGCTCTCAAGCTCATCGCGCTCGACGACCAGGACCTGGGCATCGTCTCGGCCCATGTCCAGGACGCCGTGATGAAGGTCTCGGACCTCGAATTCCTGCCGGCGGCCAAGCGCTTCGTGCTGACCATGAACCGTTTCGTCTGGGAGGCGAAATCCAGCCTGTTCCGCCAGCACAATGAGCGGCGGCAGGCGGTGCTGCATTTCGACCGCGTGCTAGGCGCCAAGACCAGCGGTATCGCCCGCGACAAGCCGGCCGAGGTGCTGTCACTTTTGGCGATCAGCTTTGTCGAAATCAGCAAGCCCGCCGGCATCGTCGAGCTTATCTTCTCCGGCGGCGGCACGATCATGCTCGATGTCGAGTGCATCGAGGCGCGGCTTGCCGACATAGGCGGCACCTGGGAAGCCTCCTCGCGTCCCGTGCACAGGGCTTGAGCGCAGCAGATGGCCATCACACTCAGCCATTCCGACGCCGATTTCGAGCAGCGTTTCGCCGCCTTCCTGACGACCAAGCGGGAGGTGTCGGCCGATGTCGACGCCGCGGTGCGCGAGATCGTCCAGTGCGTGCGCGCCGAGGGCGACAAGGCCCTCATCGACTATACGCTGAAGTTCGACAAGGCCGACCTCGCCAAGCTTGGCGTCGCCGTCTCCAAGGATGACATCGCCAAGGCCTATGCCGAGGCCGATCCGCAAACGGTCGAGGCGCTGCGCTTCGCCCGCGACCGCATCCGCTCGCATCACGAGCGGCAGAAGCCGAAGGACGACCGCTACACGGACGCCGCCGGCGTCGAGCTCGGCTCGCGCTGGACGGCGATCGAGGCTGTCGGGCTCTACGTGCCGGGCGGTACCGCAAGCTATCCGAGCTCGGTGCTGATGAACGCGGTGCCGGCCAAGGTTGCCGGCGTCGAGCGCATCGTCATCGTGGTGCCGGCGCCGGGCGGCGTCATCAACCCGCTGGTGCTGGTGGCGGCCGATATCGCCGGCGTCTCCGAGGTCTACCGCGTCGGCGGCGCGCAGGCGATCGCCGCCCTTGCCTATGGCACGGACACGATAAGGCCGGTCGCCAAGATCGTCGGGCCCGGCAACGCCTATGTCGCGGCGGCCAAGCGCCAGGTGTTCGGCACGGTCGGCATCGACATGATCGCCGGACCGTCGGAAGTGCTGGTGGTGGCCGACGGCAGCAACGACCCCGAGTGGATCGCCGCCGACCTTTTGGCCCAGGCCGAGCATGACGTGTCGGCGCAATCGATTCTGATCACCGACGACCCCGCCTTCGGCAAGGCGGTGGAGGAAGCCGTCCAGCGCCAGTTGCAGAACCTGCCACGCGCCGAGACCGCCGCTGCAAGCTGGCGCGATTTCGGCGCCGTCATCCTGGTGCCGACGATCGAAGCCTCGCTGCCGCTGGTCGACCGCATCGCCGCCGAACATGTGGAACTTGCCATCGACGACGCCGAGGCCTTCCTTGCCAGGATGCGCAATGCCGGCGCCGTCTTCCTTGGCCGCCACACGCCCGAGGTCATCGGCGACTATGTCGGCGGCTCAAACCACGTGCTGCCGACCGCGCGCTCGGCGCGCTTCTCATCGGGGCTTTCGGTGCTCGATTTCGTCAAGCGCACCTCGATCCTCAAGCTCGGGCCGGAGCAGCTGCGCACGCTGGCGCCGGCGGCGATCGCGCTCGCCAGGGCGGAAGGGCTTGATGCGCATGGCCGTTCCGTCGCGATCAGGTTGAACATGTAGCGATGTCCGACTACGACCAAACCCGCGCCAGGCTGATCGATGTCGAGCTCGACGAATCGATCGGCCGTTCGACGCCCGATGTCGAGCACGAGCGGGCGGTGGCGATCTTCGACCTGATCGAGGAAAACAGTTTCCAGCCGGTCAATGACGACGGAGCCGGACCGTACAGGCTGAAGCTGTCGCTGGTCGATTCCCGGCTGGTCTTCGCCGTGGCGCGCGAGGATGGCGCGGCCGTCGTCACGCACATCCTGTCGCTGACGCCGCTGCGGCGCATCGTCAAGGACTATTACCTGATCTGCGAAAGCTATTACGACGCCATCCGCTCGTCGACGCCGAGCCATATCGAGGCGATCGACATGGGCCGGCGCGGCCTGCACAATGAGGGTTCGCAAACTCTGATGGACCGACTTGCCGGCAAGATCGACATCGATTTCGACACGGCGCGCCGGCTGTTCACGCTGGTCTGCGTGCTGCACTGGCGAGGCTAGGCCCTGGCCTCGCTGCCGCATTCGGTCCTCTTTCTGTGCGGCATGAACGCCGTGCGTTCGCCGATGGCCGAGGCGCTGGCGCGGCGCATGCTGCCCTCGGCCATCTTCGTCGCCTCGGCCGGCGTGCGCGCGGGCGAACGCGACCCGTTCGTCGACGCGGTGTTGACCGAGGACACGCTGTCGCTCGGTGAGCGCCAGCCGAGGACCATGGACGAGCTGGAGGACGACTATTTCGACCTGATCGTCACGCTGGCGCCGGAGGCGCACCACGCGGCGCTCGAGCTCACCCGCTCGCTCGCCGTCGAGGTCGAATACTGGCCGATGCCGGACCCGACGGATGCCGGCGGCACGCGCGAGCACATCATGGCCGCCTATCGCGATGTGCGCGAGCGCCTGAAGGCGCGCATCGCCAGACGTTTTCCCGCATCCGAGGCAAAAAGCGCCTTGGATTAAGCGTGTTCACAAGCGGACGATTATCATATAGGTTTCGCCGAAATTCCGGCCGGAGTCGGATGATTTCCGGTCGGTTCGGCCGGAAATCATCCGAGCGCCGGAACCGAAATCCAAGCAAAGGTATCGAATGCCGAAGGAAGAAGTCCTCGAGTTTCCGGGTGTGGTCACGGAACTGCTGCCCAACGCGATGTTCCGGGTGAAGCTCGAAAACGAACACGAGATCATCGCCCACACGGCCGGCCGCATGCGCAAGAACCGTATCCGCGTGCTGACCGGCGACAAGGTCCTGGTCGAGATGACGCCCTACGACCTGACCAAGGGCCGCATCACCTACCGTTTCAAGTAACAGCCCGGCGCGACCCCAGATGAGCATCCTGCAGAAGCTCGTGCTTGCCTCGGGTTCGCCGCGCCGCATCGAGCTGCTGCAGCAGGCCGGCATCGAGCCGGACCGCGTGCTGCCGGCCGATGTCGACGAGACGCCGCTGCGCGCCGAGCATCCGCGCTCGCTGGCCAAGCGGCTTTCCAAGGACAAGGCCGAGAAGGCGTTCGCCTCGCTGAAGAGCGAGGACGACTATGCGCCGGGCTTCGTTCTCGCCGCCGACACGGTGGTGGCGGTCGGCCGCCGCATCCTGCCCAAGGCCGAGACGATCGACGACGCCTCCCACTGCCTCCGCC
>NZ_RZSG01000449.1:0-4961 GCF_003997725.1 Mesorhizobium sp. M4A.F.Ca.ET.050.02.1.1 | reverse complement strand
TCGGTGTGCTGCCCGGCATCACGCGGCGCACCGTCTTCGACCTCTGCGCCGAGGCTGGCCTTTCCGCTGCAGCGATCGATGTCAGCGTCACCGCCCTGAAAGCGGCCGACGAGGTGTTCATCACCTCGACCGCCGGCGGCATCATGCCGGTGACGATGATCGACGGCGCCCAGGTCGCCGACGGCAAGGTCGGCCCGGTCACCAGCCGGCTGATGGCGCTCTACTGGCAGAAGCACCAGGACCCGGCCTGGTCGAGCCTGGTGCGCTATCGCTGATCATTCGGACCTCATTTCCAAAAAGAGTCTGCCTCGCCTCTGGAAAATCGGCGAGTGCGCCGTATATGGCAAGAAGCGGAGAAGCCTCCGTTTACCCCCAAATCGTGGCCCGCACGGGCAAGGATCTCAGATCATGACAAGCAAGGTTTGGTTCATCACCGGATCGTCGAAGGGTTTTGGCCGCGTCTGGGCCGAGGCGGCACTCGCCCGAGGCGACCGTGTCGCCGCGACTGCCCGCGACGCCGGCACGCTCGCCGATCTCGTCGCGAGATATGGCGACAATGTCGCCGCCATTCAACTCGACGTCACCGAAAAGAAAGCCGTCGACGCCGCGGTCGCCGGGGCGCATGAACGCTTCGGCCGGCTCGACGTCGTCATCAACAATGCCGGCTATGGCCATTTCGGGGCCATCGAGGAAGTCAGCGAACAGGAAGCCCGCGACCAGATCGAGACCAACGTGTTCGGCGCCCTTTGGGTAACGCAGGCCGCCTTGCCGATCATGCGGGCGCAGCGGTCCGGACACATCATCCAGATTTCGTCGATCGGCGGCGTCAACGCCTTTGCCTCGCTCGGCCTCTATCATGCCTCGAAATGGGCGCTGGAGGCCTTCAGCCAGACGCTCAGCCTGGAGGTCGCGGAGTTCGGCATCCACGTCACGCTTGTCGAGCCGGGTGGTTTCTCAACCGACTGGGCAGGACCGTCAGCCAAGGTGTCGAAGCCGCTCGCTGCCTACGAGCCGGCCCGCACGGCCATGGCCGAGCGCCGCAGCCGCGCCGTCGCCGGCGATCCAGAGGCCACCGGATCAGCGATGCTAGCCATCGTCGACGCGACCGAGCCGCCGCTCAGGGTATTCTTCGGCGACGGCGGCTTGCCGATGATCAAGCAGGAATACGCCAACCGCATCGCCACCTGGGAAAAGTGGGATCACGTTTCCATTATGGCGCAAGGCGAAAACAAGAACCGCAAGGCGGCTTAGCACGCCTTAGAACAGGCTGCGTCGCCTTGCGGCGCAGCCCCCCGTTGCCGAGCTAGGCTCGATAAATCCACTGCTCCGGCACCCGCACCGAGATCTCCTCGCCGGTCCTGATCGTGCCCGGCTTCTCGACCCAGGCGACGAGGCCGCGCAGCCGCTTCGCCGCCTTCGGAAACAGGAGCGCGCCGGCCTCGTGGTCGGCCATGCCGGCGTTCTCGGCGACCGAGCGTCCGGCGATGCGACATGGCCCGTTCTGGGCGTCGACCTTGATCGTGACGCCGCCCTTGAAGAACAGCAGCGTGCCGGACGGCAGCATGGAGAGATGCGGCAGCCCTTCGAGGAGAAGATTGGCGCCGATCCATTCCGGCTTGATTTCCGCCAGGCCCATTCGCTCCGCGACGATGGCCAGTTCGTCCGCCGCCACGATCGACAATTGCCGCTCGTTGCGCATCTCGGTGCCGCGCGGATACCAGGGCTCGCGGCCGCCGGAGCGGCGCGTGGCGCCGGCATGGAAATCGCCATCTATGCCGTCGAAGCCGAGCCGCAGTTCCTCAACCGCCCGCGTCTCGAAATGATCGAACGGCGCGACGTAAAGTGCCGAAACCTTCGCCGCGAGTTTGCGCGCCGTGACGATCTCGGCAGGGGTCTCCGCCGCGGGGAACAGATCCATTGTGCTTGCCGTCTCTTGCATGCCCTGACTTAGCCGATGTCGCCGGACGGGGTCCAGTCGAAAGCACTGATGGTCCAGTCGAGCGCCTTGATGCCCATCGACGCCGATCACGATCTTCTTACCCCGATTTTCGTCTTGCGCCGCATTGCCGCCGCGCCATGACGATCCGATAGTGATGTCACGGAGGAGGCTTCCATGCATCCCGCACCCGCTATCGCGGCGCTCTGGCTGTTCTGGGTCGTGTCATGGCTGGCGGCCGCCTTCTGGGCCGACCCGGCGGCAAAACGCGCCGGCTTTCGGGAGGAAGCGCGCTACCGCGCCCTGTGGACGATCGGCGCGATCCTGCTGTTCGTGCCGGCGCATGGTTATGTCGGCCGGCTTCGGCTCTGGATGCCGACCCTCACCGAAGCTTGGGTATGCGTCGCCCTGATCGCGGTCGGCCTCGCCTTCTCCTGGTGGGCGAGGCTGCATCTCGGCCGGCTATGGTCGGGCACCGTCACCGCCAAGGCCGACCACCGCGTCATCGACACCGGCCCCTATGGGATGGTCCGGCATCCGATCTACACCGGCCTGCTTGTGGCGATACTCGCCACCATGGCGGCGAAGGGCACGGTCTGGGGCGTGGCCGGCGCCGCCTTCCTCATCGTGGGCATCGTCGTGAAGGCCAGGCTGGAGGAGAGCTTCCTGCGCGGCGAACTCGGTACGGCCTATGACGACTATGCCAGGCGCGTGCCTATGCTGGTGCCGTTTGCACCAAACTAGGCGCCAAAGTGTGTTTGAAGCCGCCGTTTGCAGGCCGGCCTCACCTCAGAGCATCTTGAGCAAGGCGCCGCCGATCGAATAGCCGGCGCCGAAGGCGCAGATCAGGCCGAAATCGCCGGCCGTCATGTCGGCGTGGTTTTCCGACAGCGCGACGATGGCGCCGGCGCCGGCGGTGTTGCCCAGCCGTTCCAGCACCATCGGCGCGCGGTCATGGTCGACCTCATGGCCGAAAGCGAGCTTGAGGATCATCGCGTTCATGCGCGCATTGGCCTGGTGCAGCCAGAACCGCCGGATGCCCTGCGGCGTCAGCCCGTGCTCGGCCAGGAACTCGACGATGAATTTGTGGCCGGCGACGGTGACCTCCTTGAACACCTTGTTGCCGACCTGCTTGATCAGATTGCCCTCGAGATCGATCCTGTAGGGATCGTCCTGGGCAGTGCGGGTGTGGTAGCCGAGATTGGTGCGAATGTTGTTCGACATCTGCGTCCAGGTGCGGGTGTCCAGCACCTCGAAGCGTCCCGGCCGCTTCTCGCCCTGCTCCAGCCCCTCGACGACCATGGCGACCGAGGCATCGCCGAAGATGAAATGCGTCTGCCGGTCGCGGAAGTTGAGATGGCCGGTGATGATCTCCGGCGTCGAGACCAGCACCCGCTTGTGCGCGCCGGCCCGCACGAGGTTTGCCGCTATGTGCAGCGCGGCCGCAGCGGAAGAGCAGCCGAGTCCCATGTCGAAGCCGGCGCCCTTCGTGCCCAGCGCCTGCTGCATCTCGATGGCGATCGCCGGATAGGGCCGCTGCTGGTGCGAGGCCGAGCAGATGACAAGGTCGATGTCGGACGGTTGCAGGCCGGCATGATCCAACGCCTTCCTCGCCGAGGCGATGCCGAACTCGGCCTGCAGCGACAGCGCATCGTCCGGCCGCGCCGGAATGCGCGGCGCCATGCGGGTCGGGTCGAGAATGCCTTCGCGCTCGACAACGTGGCGGGTCCGGACGCCCGAGGCATGCACGATGAAGTCGCTGTCCGACTTCTGCAGCAGCGCCTCGCCGGCGACCTCGCGGCGCGCATTCTCCGTGTCGACCCAGGCGTTGAAGCTGGCGACCAGCTCTTCATTGGTGATGACAGGTTCAGGGATTTCAGCGCCGATGCCGCTGATGATGACGCGATGCATTTCCAATCCGTCCCCTGCGCGGGCGTTGCGGCTTGATGTGAGCGCCAGGGCTCCCGGCGCAACACTTGTCGCATTTGGCCGGTTTATGCCAGCTTAAATCGAATGCCTGGAATTACCAGGCGCAGAGCTTGGTGTTGGTCTGCGGATTGTTCCAGCAGGCGCCGTCGTCGCGGCTCCGCACGAACTGCCCAGGCAGCGACACATTACGGCGGCCGAAATTGATATAGCCATAGGCAAAGCCCGGGCCGTCGATTTCAAGCACATAGGTCGGATAGCCGGGCGCCGAGATGCGGAAGCTGCCGTCGCTGCCGATCGCCCTGTAATTGCAGGAGAAATAGCCGTCATCCGTGGTGTAGCAGCGCGCCCGCTTGGCCTCGGCCGACATCGAGAAGGCAAGCAGCGCGGCCACGCCCACGCAACCGCCCAGGGCAATCTTCCCCAGCGCCATAGTCTACTCCCCGCCACCTGGACCACCGGTCACGATCCAGGCTGAAGACTGCGCATGGCGACGAATTCCGGTCAAGCACTCGTGATGAGCGCGGCGCGGTGTGGCTAACGTTTCCTGGAGCAATTCCAGGAAAAGTGTGTAGCGGTTAGGCTCGGCGACTTCGCCGTAGCCTTCCGTCCGGAATTGCGCAGAAACAAAACTTAGATCGGACGGCGCGCGGCGATGAAGATGCGGGGAAAGCGCAGCAGCACCTTGCCGTTCGCCGTCTTCGGATAGGCTTTCGCGATCCTTGCCGTGTAGCGGTCGAGGAACAGCTTGCGCTCCTCCGCGTCGAGCGGATCGAGAAACGGCTTCAGCCCCGTCGACTTCACCCATTCGACGATCGCCTCGGCATCGGCGAGCGGGTGGTTGTAGATGGTGTGCCAGATATCGAGCCGGTCGCAGTAGGGCGACAACAGATCGTAGTAGAACGACACCGGCGGCAGCGGCTCGCGCGCGGCACCTTTCAGCTTTTCGGCGAACGGCATCTCGGCCGCCGTCTCGCGCATGGACCGGTGCGACGGCTCGCCGAGATTGTCGGGCATCTGCACGGCCAGCGTGCCGTGCGGGCTCAAGAACCCCATCAGCCGCTGGAACACGGCGGGATGTTCCGGCAGCCATTGGAAC
>NZ_RZSG01000448.1:0-4972 GCF_003997725.1 Mesorhizobium sp. M4A.F.Ca.ET.050.02.1.1 | reverse complement strand
CCACAAAGGCGTCGTCACGCTCGCCGATCCGACGGAGCAGGTAGCATGGGTCGAGCGCGAGCTGCTTTGGCATGGCGACGCAAACGCCCCCTGGTCGGCTACGACCGGCGCCGCGGCATCGCTTGCCCGCGTCAATCGCCTGCTTGCTCAATGGGTTCTCCCGGCGCTGCCAAAGCCACCTAGGCCGGGCGCCAGCCCAAGGGGCGCTCGGGCCGACAGCGCGCAGCCTTGGGCCGCGCATTTCCGGCAGAAGGCCGCATCCTGAAATGGTTTACGACCTCGCGCAGCGCGTGACAGTGCCGCCGCTCCTGAAGGCCGAGTTCGCCAAGGCGCGCGACACGGTCGAGCACGCGCGAGGCTGGCGTCGCCACCAGGCGGCGCGCCTGCTGGCCGAAGACTACGGCTACCGCAACGGCTGGCGTCTCCCGGCCCGGCCCTTGTCCTTTTGCCTCGGGCAGCTGGAGCGGCGATCGAACCAGACACGGCGCGGCGAGATCGGCTACCCGCAAGAGGGGTTTGAAAAACCGATCTTCTATCGCGCTGACGGGCGGCCGGCGGCGATCGTCGCGCATCCCTACCACGTCGACGAGCGGCAGCTGGCCGGTCTCCGCGAGCGGTATCTGCTACGCTTCGAAATCGACGCGACCTACCCGGCATGGCTCGCGCTCGGGCTCGGCGCGAAGCTGCTTGTCATCACGCCGGACGATGAGCGCATCGCCGCGCTCGACGCCGAAGCTGGGCGCCTGCAGCACACCTACCTCAAGGGCTCGTTGGCCGCTTGGCGCGCGCATCTGCGCGGCGAAGGCATGCCGATGACGGTCGGGCGGCGCGGCGGCCATGCCGCGCCCGGCTTCGGCTCGATCGCGCCGCACGATCCCGAGCGGGCCGCCGAGCGGGCCGCCTTTTTCCAATCCTCGACCCTTCAGAAGGGAAGCGCACGATGAACGCCATTACCGAACTGTTCCATCGGATCACCGTCGAAGAGGCGACGCGCGACCGCATCGCCATGATCGTGAACGGCTGGCCGATCACCCGCAACGTCGACAAGCGAACTTTCCAAAAGGGCTGGACGACGGAGCAGGCGACCGTCGAGATGGTCACCACGGATGAGGCTTGGCTGCACCGCACCTCTCTTTCGACCGGTATCCGGATCGAGAACGGGATCGCCGCCATCGACGTCGACGTCGATGACCACCTCGCCGAGACGATACGTGCGGCCATCCTCCGCGCCTTCCCGGCGCTGAAGGACGCGCTGCTGCGGTTCGGCAAAGGGTACAAGTTCGCGCTATTTTGCCGGACCTCCGAACCCTTCGGCCGCCTCCACACCAGCAAGTTTCTCAAGCCCGGCACGACGGCCGACGACGGAGCCTACTGCGCCGAAATCTTCGGCGGCGGCTCGCCCCGGCAGTTTGGAGCTGTCGGCTACCACACGGCACCGAGGCGCGGCGTCGAGCCGATCTTCTATCGCTGGGAAGGCCGTTCGCCGCTCGACACGAGGGCCGACGAGCTGCCGGCCCTGACGAAGAAGCAATTCTTCAAGATACTCGACATCGTCGAGAACATCCTCGACGCCGCCGGCTGGTCGCCTGTCGAGTTTACGACCAAAGGCGAGAACAAGACCAACTGGGTGCACGACCTCACCGAGGGCATGGTCTTCCGGTGCAGCGACTGGGTCGACCGGACACTGGCCGATCTGCAGGCGCTCGGCGCCTACGGGCTGCAAGGCCTGCGCTGCTCGGCGAGCTTCACCGACCCGACGGCCAAACGCCGCGACCGCTGCCAGATCGCGACGACCCGCGACGGGCGCCTTGTGATCACGGACCACGACGGGACCGTCAAGCACGTCGCGAAGCCCGACACATCCCTTATGGAAAACATCCCCGCCAAGCTGGCGAGGCTCTTTGAGGTTACAGGACAATGACCGCTCCGAAACAGATAAGCTCGCCAAACCAGCCCATGCAGGCGGCCGAAGAGTTCATGACGACGAAAACGCACACCGACGGGTGGCCGACGCTCTGCCGTTGGCGCGGCGGCTGGTGGTCCTGGGATGGCGTGACGTGGGCCGAAAAGGACGCCGAGGCGGTGAGGAACGAGCTGTATCGGTACGCGAAAGACAAGGTCTACATGGTCGGCGACGAGGCCAAGCCGTGGTCTCCCGACAAGCGCAAGATCGCCAATCTTATGGAAGCGCTTACATCGGTGTGCGACCTGCCGGCTGAGATCGAGCAACCGTCGTGGCTGGACAAAGATCGAAAGACGGGCACGATCGTGCCGTGCCGGAACGGACTGCTGGACATGTCGAGCGGCTATCTGCTCGACCCAACTCCCGCGTACTTCAACACCGTGGCAACTCCGTTCGATTTTGACGGCGACGCCCCCGAGCCTAGGTTGTGGTTCGATTTCCTCGACAGCCTATGGCCCGACAAGCCGATGTCAAAGGAAGCCCTGCAGCAGTGGTTCGGCTACGTCGTCAGCGGGCGCACCGACCTGCAGAAGATG
Organism: Mesorhizobium sp. M4A.F.Ca.ET.050.02.1.1; assembly: GCF_003997725.1. Lineage (NCBI taxonomy): Bacteria > Pseudomonadati > Pseudomonadota > Alphaproteobacteria > Hyphomicrobiales > Phyllobacteriaceae > Mesorhizobium > Mesorhizobium sp. M4A.F.Ca.ET.050.02.1.1. The sequence goes on along the minus strand of NZ_RZSG01000448.1, from coordinate 2,473 downwards.
CTGTTGATGGTAGGCGCCAAGCGCGGCGGCAAAGGCACGATCCTGCGCGTCATGAGCGCGATGGTCGGCGGTAGCGTGTACGGCGCGGCGGCGGCGGACCTTGTCGGTACCTTTGGCCTGCAAAGCGCGGTCGGTAAAAGCCTTATGACGCTGGTCGACGCGCGCTTCGACAGCCGGAGCGGGACGGCGGTAGTCGAGCGCCTGCTCAAGATATCCGGCGAAGACGAGATGGCCATAAACCGGAAGGGACGCGGTTTCTGGCACGGAAGGCTGCAAACCCGCATCGTGGTAGCATCGAACGAGACGCTAGAGCTGGAAGACGCTTCAGGTGCGATCGTCGACCGGTTTATCCCGCTTCGCCTAAAAAGAAGCTGGAGCGGTAGGGAAGACCTGACGCTCGGCGCGCGGCTTGAAAAGGAGCTGCCCGGCATCTTCAACTGGGCGCTAGACGGGCTGGATCAGCTCACTGAGCGCGGGCGCTTCACAGTGCCTGAAGACGCGGAGGAAGTGCACAGGATCATGTCCGCGATGTCATCCGCGGTGGGTCTTTTCGTGTGCGAGATGTGCCATGTCGGCATCGACGATCTGACGGTCAAGACGATAGACCTATACGACGCCTACGTGCGCTGGACCCACAGGCACAACGTCAAAACGCTGAGCCATGCCGTGTTCGGAAAGAAGCTGTACGCGGCCTGCCCGGACGTAAAAAGGCATCAGCCCAGAGACCCCGAGACAGACAAGGTCGTGGAAAAATACGCCGGCATCACGCTTAGGGACACACCCTCAAACACGGGCACAAGATCGCCCGTGCCCATGTCTGGCCAGCGAGAGAGCGAGCGCGAGAGGGTGTTGCCGTTGCCGACACGCGCAGATCACGCGGAGCCACGTGCGCAAGACGACCGGTGAAAACGTTGCTAAATCAATGCCTTCTCTCTCTAAACACGTGCAAACACGGGCAAGCGTATAAATTTCTCTTGAGAGAGACACACACAGACCCTTGTTAGAGAGAGATTGAACACGTGCCCGTGTTTGGCCCTAAGGAGCCTGAACTGACTGACGACAAGATCACCCGCCTCGACGATTGGCGCTGCTCCGACCGCCGCCCACGCCGAGCCCGCGGACGGTGGTCTCATTCATCTCGGCCCCGCCATGCCGCCGACGTGGCGCGGCTGGTAGGGCCGCCGGCAACGAATTAAGGCTCACGTTTAACTACAGCCCCTAAAAGCGGTTGCTGACCGCCACCGGTTGCGTCTCGATGACGGCCTTGCGCCCGGCCGCCCTTCCTGCTAGGAATATAGTCCTCGGCATCGCTCTGGTTTCCCGGTTCCCGCCGCCATGCCAGACCCGAACCGGGAAGCGCGTCCTCCGCGCTGGTTCGGTGCAGCGGAGGCCGCACTATTGGGCAGCTCGGTCTCCCTTCGGTAAGGAGGCCGAGCTGCCACCCCACCGACCACCGAAAGGACGCCCCAGACCATGGCGCGCGGACGAGGAAGACCACCCAAATTCGACGTGGAAAGCGCCTTTGCAGCCGCTGAAGCCGGCGGCGGCGTGTTCGCGATCGCCGATCGGCTGGGCGTCGACCGGCGCACGTTGGTGAAGTGGCAGAACCGACACCCTGGCTTCAGAGAGGCGATCGAGCGGGGCCGTGCCACCGACGCCGAGAAGCCGACCTACGAGGAATATGTCGAGGCGCTCGATCTGCATCAACGCGCTACAGCCCTCAAAGACGCGCTGGCCGGCTTGCTGCCGGCCGCGCCCGCCGAGCCCGACCCACGCGACGCTGAGCGCGCTGAAGAGCTTCAGCGCGCGGTTGAGAAGATCGCGCCGAGGCCGCTCTCGCCTGTCAGCCCTGACCGACTAAATGCGGCGCTGATGATCGCAGCAGCGGCGAGGCCATCGATCGCCCGAAGCAGGCGCGGGCCAGCGCCGGAAGCGAGGCCGGAGCCGACGCCGGAGCGCCGGCCGCGACCGGCGACAGCAAACCCGGCAACTGACGATGACACGCCGGAGCTGCCCTCGCCCGATGACGCATGGAGGCGGCGTTTCGGCAATGGCATGGAACTGCATGACCCGCGCACCGGATGGTAATTTTCGCCGCCAGGATGGCGTAGCTTTGTAGGTAGAAAGCCTCTAGAATCTTACCGTATGCTATCCTATTGAAATATCTTATCGTTTTGCAAAGGACGACGGAATGAGGCTCCGCCGACCCCCAAAAATCAGCCCTCCGAACACGGCACATTTGTCGCCTGAACACCTTGCGTCAGAGCATATGCTAGGAATATAGTCCCATCTTAGTTCAACGGAGACACCGAACATGTCCGCCCCTCGCGATCCTCTGCTTGCCGATCTCGCCGATAGTGAGTTCGCCGACGGTCTCGACGACACCGATGGCGAAGACGTCATGCCGGCCATGCCGCCGTCGTCGACAGCTCGCCCGGCGCCATCCGAAGACGAAGACGATGACGAAGGCTTC
>NZ_RZSG01000447.1:0-4974 GCF_003997725.1 Mesorhizobium sp. M4A.F.Ca.ET.050.02.1.1 | reverse complement strand
TCGACCTGCAGCGCAGTCTCGGCGCCCACACCGTCTTCCTCGAGCCAGGTCCGCTGAAGGAGCGTTTTCCCTGGCTCAATGTCGAGGATCTCGGCGGCGGCTCCTGGGGCTCGCGGGAAGAGGGCTGGTTCGATTCCATGGGCATGATGAACGGCTTCCGCCGCGCCGCTCGCGCCAGCGGCGTCGAATACATCGACAACGCCGTGACCGGACTGGATCTCGCCGATGGGCGGGTTGTTTCAGTCCGTCTCGCGACAGGTCAGACGGTCGCCTGTGGAACCCTGGTCAACGCCGCCGGTCCGCGCGCGCAGCAGGTCGCGGCGATGGCTGGCCTGTCGATCCCGGTGGCGCCCTACAAACGCTACAGCTTCGTCTTCGCCAGCGCCAATCCGATCCCGGGTCGCATGCCCAATGTCATCGACCTCTCCGGCACCTTCGTGCGTCCGGAAGGCGAACTCTTTCTCACCGGCAACACGCCGCAGGGCGACGGACCGGCCGACTACGACGACTTCGAAATGCACTTCGAGGAGTTCGACGACCATATCTGGCCGGCGCTGTGGCACCGCATTCCGGCTTTCGACGCGCTGAAGGTCCAGACCAGCTGGACCGGTCACTACGAATACAACATGCTCGACCACAACGGCATTGTCGGCTTCCATCCGGAGGTGAGGAACTTCATGTTCGCCAACGGCTTCTCCGGGCACGGCCTGCAGCAATCGCCAGCCGTCGGCCGAGCGGTGTCGGAGCTGATCGTTCACGGCGCCTTCCAGACGCTCGATCTGTCGCCATTCTGCTACGAGCGCATATCGCGCAACGAGCCTTTTCTGGAGGAAGCGGTGATCTGAGTCCGGCTCCGACGCGCGGGCCATGATGAAGATCATAGCGATGCTGACCATCAGGAGGCGCGCCTGGCCCGAATGACGGACCAGACTGTCAGGCAGCGGATTTGAGCGCCGCTATCTTGTGCAGAACGGCGTCACGCGCGCGCTCGAAACGTTGCAGGGCGGGCATCAGGTCGGCGCCGGCGATGCACGATGTCTCGATGTCGCGGCACAAATTGGACAGGGCTTCAAAACCGAGCATGCCCGACGACGAGACCAGTGAGTGTGCGTCGCGTTGGACGACGTCGCGATCGATCGCCTCAGGCGAGATCGAAACGAGCCGGGTCCTGAGCACGTCGGCCAGCTTGTCGAGCAGCTTGTCCACTCTGTTCTTGCCGAGCACCGTCTCGAGATTTCCGAAGACATCGGCATTGAAGTCCCGGCCGCCGTCTGCGGCCGGACCCGGTTCGCCGGCGTTTCGATCCGGCCCGCGGCCGGTGTTGCGGACGATTGCCGCCAGCAATTCGGCCTGCTTGAAAGGCTTCCCGACATGGTCGGTCATGCCGGCGGCCTGCAACTCGGCGAGTTGGAACGGCAGCACGTTGGCGGTCAACGCGACGATCGGGATATCCCGCGCCGGGGAATTGAGCGCCCGGATATGCCGGGTTGCGCTGAGCCCGTCCATGACCGGCATCTGAACGTCCATCAGCACGACGTCATAGGTCCGGTTCTGCACCGCCGCGATGGCCTCCGTGCCGTCGACCGCGATGTCGACTTCGTGTCCGCGGGATCGAAGTACCGCGCAAGCGATGTCACGGTTGATCTCCATGTCCTCAACCAGCAGGATCCGGGCAGGCGCCGTCGTCTGGTTCATCGCCTCGACAAATCGGGAGGGTTCCGCTTCCGAGCCGGCCTCGGCAAGCGCGACTTCGAACCAGAACAGCGAACCTTCGCCGGCCGTGCTTTCAACGCCGATCCGCCCACCCATCAGTTCGACGAGGCGCTTCGAGATCGCCAGTCCGAGACCGCTGCCTCCAAATTCGCGACGGATCGATCCGTCAACCTGCGAGAAGCGCTGGAACAGACGATCGCGCTGTTCGGACGAGATGCCGATGCCGGTGTCGCGGACGGCAAAGCGCAGCCCGACCGGTCCGGCGCCGGAATCGCCGATGCGGTCGACGGCCAGGGTGACACTTCCCGTGGCGGTGAACTTCACGCCATTGTTCAGAAGATTGAGTAGAACCTGTCTCAGCCTGTCCTGATCGCCAATCAGGCGGGGCGGCAAGGTCGGGTCGACCTTCCGGACCAATGCAAGACCCTTGCGTGCGGCGACGCCGCCGACGATCGAGAGCACATTGTCGATCAAGGCGCCGAGCGCAAACGGATGAGCGTCGATTTCGATCTGACCGGCTTCGATCCTGGAGAAGTCGAGAATATCGTTGACGACGGTAAGCAGCGCCGCGGCCGACGTGCCGATGCGCTCGGCATAGCGCCTGTTTTGTTCCGACAGTTCGTTGGAGGAAAGCAGCAGGTCGCCATAGCCGATTACACCGTTGAGCGGCGTGCGGATTTCATGGCTCATGGTCGCGAGGAAGGCCGTCTTGGCTTCACTCGCCTGCTCGGCGTTCATCTTGGCGATTTCCGCTTCGGCCTTGGCAAGCTTGAGTTCCTCGGCTCTCTGCTCCTGAAGCGTGACGTCGCGCTCGGTGACGACCAACTCGGCGGGGCTTCCCGTCCGGTCGCGCACCAGCTGCAGGGTGATTTCCGCCTGCACCCAGTCGTCGTCCTTGCGGTGCAGCGTGAACACGCCTTTCGATTCGTCGATTTCGCCGCGCGCCAGCTTCGCATACTCGGCCTGGAGACGAGATCGCTGCTTTGGGTGGACATCCGAAAACGCATTTGAATTTAGAAGTTCCTCGGCCGTGTAGCCGAGAAGCCGCATGCAGGCAGGCGAGGTGTAGAGCCGCGTTCCGTCGAAGGCGACGCGGCTGATCATGTCCGAGGTATTTTCCGCCAGGAGGCGATAGAGCGCTTCCCGCTCGGCCAGTTCGCTCGTCTTTCGATCGACGAGTACCTTGATCGTTTCGGCACGGCGGGCGAACAAGGACAGCAGGAGGCCGAACAGGGCGGTGAAGACGATGCCGCTCGCGAGCACGAGGAGCGGCTCCCGGCTGGCGACGCTTTGCTCGAACGCGGGCGTGCTGTGCCACGAAAGTGTCCAACGCTGCTGCATCACGTCGACCTGCTTTCGTATCGAAAACGCCGGCGCGGACGCGGACTGGTTGGGCTCACCACTCTGGTAGATCAATGCATCGGCGTTCTCGCCGTCGCCGTCATAGACCTGCAATGTCAGCGAACGGTCTTCGCTCGTCGTCAGCCCGCTCATGAATTTCTGCGCGACGAAGGGCGCATAAATCCAACCGGTCAGGGCCGCGCGTCGCTCGTCGACCGAACCAAGCGGCACGTTCTTGCGGTACATGGGATGGAGCAGGATGAAGCCGTTGCTCTTTGTCTGGTCCTGCACCAGCACGATGCGCTTGGTGATGGCCGGCTTGCCGGTATCTCGCGAGAGAGTCGCGCCCTCCAGGCGATTGCTCTCGAACGCGATGTTGAGCCCAAGCGCCGGACGGTTCGGTGCCAGCGGCTCGATATAGGTGATGATAAAGCGAGGTTCGCCGGGAACGTCGGGGTGGATCGTGAATTGCGGCTGCGCCATCTGCGCCCGTAAAAGGAAGTCCGATATCTTTTCCGCCGGAACGTTTTCGATGTAGCCGATGCCGTTGACGCCGGGCATGCTGCGCTTGAGGTCGAGGACATCGACATAGGAGCGCCACTCTTCGGCACTCACGGAGTTCGATCCTTCGAAGAAGCCGACGCCGCCAAGCAAGGCCTGATCGTAGGACGCCAGGCGGTGCATCAGCGCCTGCTCGTTTTCGATCGCCATGGAGGCGAAAATCGCGCTGTTGCGATCGTAGATGAACTGGTTGCTTGCCTTCCAGCCGTAGAACGTCAGGCCGAGGGGCAAAAGCAGCGTAAGGATCGCGGCAATCGGCAATGCGCCCAGCGGTGTGCCGCGCCAGCTGAGCTGGCGCTTGGCGCCGGGGGCAATGAGCACGATTGGCAAAAAAATGACGATGCCAAGCACATCGCCGCTCCACCATGTGAGCCAGTTGTGCGCCACGCCCGCGGGAGGAACAACGCCGGCGACGTACAGGGAGGTCACGCCAACCGAGGGCGCGACGATGCAGCTGAACGGAGCGGCGGCAAGGAACAGCGCGATGATATCGCGCATGCCCCTGAGATTGATCGGTATCCCGACCACGCGACCGACAAGCCACCGCGCGACCAGGGCCTGCGCGGTCGAGCCGCCAGCAATCGCGGCGGCAACGGCGAGCTTGTCGAGCGCCCAGCCGGTTTCAGCTGAATAGCCGCCGCCGATAGCGGCATTGAGCACGAGCGATCCGACGAAGATCCCCGGCCACAATGAACGCCCGTAGGCGAGCAATGCCCCGACGGCGATGCCGGATGCCGGCCAGATGATTGTCGCGTAGCCGGGCGGCACGGCCAGAAGCAGCCCAAGCTGGCCGGTCAGGTAATACAGAGCCGCAACCGCGACGATCTTGGCCAGCGCGTGCGACAGCGGGCGTTGCATAGGGTGAAGAATCATCACCAAACGCGACATGGTTCGCTCACGAACACCGAGATTGCCCCGACATCCGGCAGGGCGTGACGAAGTGATTCGCTCATTCCTGCGACAGCACGCACATTCGTAAGCCAACCCGACGAGGATCAGAATTCGGCAGATCGCTGCTTCGATCCCGCCGAGATTGCGCCGAACGAGTCAACGCCCGATTAATGCTGCGACTGTCTTTGCCAAAGGCAGAGCAGAGACGCTGATATGCTTCAGAGCCGCTCTCGTTGCATCTGTCCGCTCGTGTTCGGCCGCACTGCCGTGTCGACGCCTAGCTGCTCAGGTGCGAAAATTCCAGACGATCCTGTGCGGCCGACAGGCGTTCTTCCGCCGATCGGAACATGTCCTCGAAGGCAAGCTCGTGCTCGAAGATGACGCCGCCGACCTGAACGGCGAGCACGTCCTCCGTTCCCTTGGGCGCGAAATAGACGTCGCGCACCCGCGCCTTGATGCGTTCGCCGA
>NZ_RZSG01000446.1:0-4983 GCF_003997725.1 Mesorhizobium sp. M4A.F.Ca.ET.050.02.1.1 | reverse complement strand
CCGCTGGCGAGGTCCAGGCCGAGCGACGGGTTGTCCTCGACACGCGTCGGCGGCGGGCGATCCGGCGGTCCGACCGTCGCGTCCAGCCCGTTGTCGCGCGCCCATTCGTCAATGAGGTCGAGCAGCCGGGCCATCTTGAGATCGGAAAGCGCGCACATGTTGCGCAACGACCCGGCAAACTGCGCCTTGCCGTCTTCGGTGATGCCGGCGAGACGGCCGACGAGCCTGACGCCGCGGTCGAGCAGCGCGTTAAGGTCGAGGGTGGTGCGGTCGGGCGTGCCGGCAAGCTGCAGCGAAGGAACGCGTCGCGCCCGCCTGATGTCGTCGACCTCGTCGTAGCGCTCGTCGAGCACGCCGGCGGCGTCCATCCACCATTCCAGGTCCTTGCCGCGATAGACGCGGGGCGCCCTTATGTGCTCGCCCACCGACAGCGTCACCTGACGCCCCGAACGCTGCAGTTCCTGTGCGATCTGGGTGCCGCTCGACGAGGCGCCCACCACCATCACGCCGCCGTCGGCGACCTGGCCTGGGTTGCGGTAGGACTGCGCCGTCAGCATGGCGACCGACGGCGGCACGCGGGCGGCGAAATCGGGCAGGCGCGCGATGTTGCACGCGCCCGACGCCAGCACGACGGTCCGGCACCGCCACTCGCCGCGGTCCGTGCGCACCAGATATCCGGCATCGTCGGCGCGGACCGAGGTAACGGTCGTATGGGTCCTGACCGGCGCCGAGATCGCCCTGGCATAGTTGCCGAGGAAGTCGATCGCCTCAGGCAGCGTCCGGTAACCGTCGGGGTCGTCGCCGTCATAGCGGAAGCCGGGCAGCCGGCTCTGCCAGTTGGGAGTGAGCAGCCGCAGCGAATCCCATCGCTCGGTGCGCCAGCTATGGGCGATCTCACCGCGCTCGAGCAGCACATGGTCGATGGAGCGCTCCGCGAGGCAACGGCTCATCGCGAGCCCCGCGTGCCCTGCACCGACGATCACTGTGGTGACGGAACTAATCGCACCCTCTCATCGGGAGAGTCTACGGCTCGAAGCGCCTTTCAGTTCACCACGACCGTGACGTTCGTCGGATTGGTGACAATGTCATAGACGGCCGACCGCTTCTGCGACTGGGCGACGAGCGCCTCGATGTCCTCGCGCTTGGCGTCGGCGTCGATGTTGTACTTCACCGTGATGCCGCTGAAGCCGTTGCGGACGTCGGCGTCGATGCCGAGAATGCCGGCGAGATCCATGTCGCCCTCGATGGTCGCTTTCACCGACTTCAGCTGGATGTTCCGGTTCTGGGCAACCGCGGCGATGCCGGCGGTCAGGCAACTGGCCAGCCCGACCAGCACGTATTCGACAGGCGTGGCGCCCTGATCCAGGGAAGCGAACACCTCCGGATGGTCGGCGTCGAATGCGAAGGTGGTCTTGCGATGCTGGTCCTGGCCGAGACCGTAAAAACTCTCCACCGTCGAGTGGCTGTGGGTGCCATCCTTCCATTCGCAAGCCGCGCGCCACTTGAATTGCGCGGCCTCCGGGGCATTGGTAAGCGCTTCTTTTGCGGCGAGCAGCGCCTCTACATTGACGCCATTGTCGGCCTGTACTGCGGAAGCCATGATTATCCTCCCTACATTGCACTGGCTCAAAACCCGACCGTTTCACTGACCTCCTGATCAGCTTTGGTCGTGGGGCGGCCATGGTATGGGCAGCTAAGCGTTTCGACAAGTTGTTTCCGGCGGGGCAGGGTCGCCCTTCGGAGCCCGTTTCAACTACCCCTAAAATACCTAAGCCTAGCCCCTAGAACTACTCGTTTGCGCCGGCATACCATCGCCGCCACCATCCGGATCGTTGGTGGTTGGCACGGTGGAGGCATTGATGACCGCTCTTGCTCGCAGGCCCTGGGTTCCCGCGCAGTGCGAGGATTTCGTCCAGCGGCTGGCCACGGAAACGAGCGGGCAGGGGAGCGACGTCGTGCTTGCGGCGATCGAGGCGGGCATCGCGCTCAACCGGCGCGTCCATGAGGCCGATTGCGTCAACCTCAATCCGGCGACCAACGTGATGAACCCCAGAGCCGAGGCGGCGCTTGCCTCGGGCCTCGGCTCTCGCCCGTCGCTCGGCTATCCCGGCGACAAATACGAGATGGGGTTGGAGGGCGTCGAGCGCATCGAGGTCATCGCGGCCGAGCTCGCCGCCGAGGTGTTCGGCGCCCGCTATGCCGAGATCCGCGTGCCTTCCGGCGCCATCGCCAATCTCTATGCCTTCATCGCCGCGGCGCGGCCGGGCGACAGCGTGATCGTGCCTTCGCCCGCCGTCGGCGGCCATGTCACGCATCACATGGCCGGCTGCGCCGGGCTCTATGGGCTCGACATCCATACCGCGCCTGTCGACGGCGATGGCTACACGGTCGATGTCGCCGGGCTGCGCGAACTCGCCCTTGAGGTGCATGATCACCATCGGCAGCAGCCTCAACCTTCTGCCGCATCCCATCCGCGAGATCCGGGCGATCGCCGACGAGATCGGGGCGCTGGTGCTGTTCGACGCGGCGCATCTCTGCGGCATGATCGCCGGCCACGCCTGGCAGCAGCCGCTGGAGGAAGGCGCCCATCTCATGACGATGAGCACCTACAAGAGCCTCGGCGGCCCGCCCTCCGGCCTGATCGTCACCAACGACGCCGATATCGCCGAGAAGCTCGACCGGATCGCCTTTCCCGGCATGACGGCGAATTTCGATGCCGCGAAGTCGGCAGCGCTCGCCATCACACTGCTCGACTGGAGGGCGCATGGCCGCGCCTATGCCGCCGCCATGGCCGGCACGGCGAAGGCGCTGGCTCAGGCGCTTGCCGAGCGCGGCCTGCCGGTGTTCTCGACGGCCAAGGGCCACACCACCTCGCACCAGTTCGCGGTTCAGGCCCCCGAATTCGGCGGCGGGCAGGCGGCGGCGAAGAGGCTCAGGCGGGCCAACATCCTCACCTGCGGCATCGGCCTGCCGATCGCGGCGGTCGACGGCGACATGAACGGCCTGCGCTTCGGCACGCCGGAGATCGTGCGCTGGGGCATGACCGAGAAGGACATGCCCGAGCTTGCCGCGCTCATCGCCAGGGGGCTGCGCGGCAACGATGCGCCGCAAGCGATCGCCGCCGCTGTCAGTGAATTCCGGCGCCGGTTCACAAAACTGCATTTCGTGAACTGAGCACCTGAAAGCGCGGGCGAAGAGCCCGCTTTCTCAAAACACAAAGGGGAATGACATGCGCATGATTCTGCGATTGATGACTGCTGCCCTGATGACGGCCGCCGCCGTCGGTGTCGCCAGGGCCGATATCGTGCTCGGCGTCGCCGGTCCGATGTCGGGGCCGAATGCCGCCTATGGCGAACAGTACCGCGTCGGCGTCAAGACGGCGGTCGAGCGCATCAACGCCAATGGCGGCGTGCTCGGGCAAAAACTCACCGTCTCGGTCGGCGACGATGTCTCCGATCCAAAGCAGGGCGTCTCGGTCGCCAACAAGTTCGTCGCCGATGGCGTGCATTATGTCGTCGGCCACTATAATTCCGGCGTCACCATTCCCGCCTCCGACATCTATGCCGAGAACGCCGTGCTGTTCGTGACGCCGACGGCCACCAACCCGATGGTGACCGAGCGCGGCCTGTGGGACGCTTTTCGCGCTTGTGGCCGTGACGACCAGCAAGGCGCCATCGCCGCCAAATTCGTGCTCGAGCGCTTCAAGGGCAAGAAGGTGGCGATCGTCGACGACAAGTCGACGGCGGGCAAGGGTCTCGCCGACGAGATGGCGCGCGCCTACAACGCCGGCGGCGGCAGGCCGGTGCTGCAAGAGGAAATCAACCCTGGCGAGAAGGACTACAGCCCACTCGTCGCCAGGATCAAGCAGTCGGGCGCCGAGCTTGTCTATTATGGCGGCCAGCACACCGAGGCCGGGCTGATCGTGCGCCAGATGCACGACCAGGGCGTCACCACCATCCTGATGGGCGGCGACGGCATCTCCAACAGCGAGTTCGGCGCCATCGGCGGCGAGGGGGCTTTGGGCACGCTGATGACGTCCTTTCCCGATCCGGCCACCTTCGCCGAGGCCAAGGATGCGGTCGCCGACCTGAAAGCCAGGAACGTACCGACCGAAGCGGTGACGCTATACGCCTATGCAGCCACGCAGATCCTTGCCGAGGCGATCGCCCGTGCCAAGGCCGACGATCCGAAGGCCGCATCCGACTATCTCCATTCGGGTGCAAGCATTTCGACAGTGCTCGGCACCATCTCCTATGACGCCAAGGGGGATATCAAGCAGCCGGGCTTCGTCGTATTTGAGTGCGGAAGGTCGACGGCAAGCTGACCCCGGTGGCCCTCAGATAGATTATTCGCGCCGGCGGCGGTGTCGCATCAGGTCAAGGCGCTGGAGGCCTGGCTCGGCGCGCCGCTGTTCGTGAGGCATGCGCAGGGGCTGCATCTCACCGACGCCGGCCGCGCCGCTCTGCCTGCCTTCTCCACCGCCTTCGACGCTATGGGGCTGGCCGTGCAGGAACTGCGCATCGCGGCGCCCCGGCCGCAGGTCAGCATCGCGGCGCTGCCTTCGATCGCGCAGCTGTGGCTGGCGCCGCGCCTGCCGGCGCTGCGCGCGGCATTGCCCACGCTGCGCCCCTCCATCCACGCGCTGGAGGAGCCGCCGGATTTCCGCCGCGAGCCTTTTGATCTCGCCATCTTCCTGACCAGGCAGGCACCGGTCGGCGGCCGCGCTTGCAAGTTCTCAGATGATGTCATCTTTCCGGTGTGCGCGCCGGCGCTGGCCCGGCAGTTGAAGACGCCGGCCGATCTCGCCGCGCAGCTTCTGTTGTGGGACACGACCTGGACCGGCGACTGGGCCCTGTGGTTCGAGGCCGCCGGCCTGAAGGGGCCGTCGATCGATTCCGGCTCCGAATTCTCGCTCTACAGCATGGCGCTGCAGGCGGGCGACGGCGCCGGCGTGCTGATGGGCCATGAGGCGCTGGTGTCGCG
>NZ_RZSG01000445.1:0-4987 GCF_003997725.1 Mesorhizobium sp. M4A.F.Ca.ET.050.02.1.1 | reverse complement strand
GGTTGATGTCATAGACGACGCATTCATGGCCGTCGCGCATCAAGCGGCGCACCATGTTGGCGCCCATCCTGCCCAGTCCCATCATTCCGATCTGCATGGATTTGTCCCAGTCGTTTGAGGAAGAAGAAATCTAGCGGCTATCCGACCCTTCGATACAGACGGTGAAGTCGACATTCTCCCAACGGCTGGTGTCGGGCCAGAAAAAAGTGAAGACGATCGTGCTCCCCGGCGGAAGTCGGTCAACGGACAAATCCACCAGATGGACACCGAACGCGTTTTCGATCGTCTTGTCGTCGCGCACCGTCAGCCATTTGTCGCTGCTCAATGGACAACGCCGCGCGCTGCAAGCTCGACGCGCAGCATCTTGCCGGTGGGGATGGAACGGATCTTGTTGTTGAAGCGCCATATCCTGCGCGGCGAGGTGGTCTTTGCCTTGATGTAGCGCTCGACGCCTTGCGGCGGCAGGTCGAAGACGGCGCCGTCGCGAAGCGAACGCAAGAGCTTGATGTGCTCGGCATGCGCCCAGACCAGCGGCATGGCGCTGCCCGAAGGGGCGCCGCGGCGCAACTCGCGCTGCGGCATGTCGGGGCCGTCCCAGACCTGCTCCGGCAGCAGGCCGCCGATCCCGGCGGACGCCTCGAGCGTCGCGAGCAGGCTTTCCGCCCTGTCCCTGCGGCCCGCCGCGAGCTCGTAATGGGCACGCTCGCCCGCCAGCAGCGGCCATGGGCGGCCCTGGCCAGTGCCGTCGAAGGGCGCGCCGTCCTCGTGCTCGCCATAGCCGTCGCCGGTGTAGCGATACCAGAGCGGCCCTTGCGGCAGGTCGCAGCGCAGCCGGGCGTCGATGGCCTTCAAAGTGTCTAGAATGCGCGGATCATCCGCCGCCCTGAGACCAAAGCGCACCAGCGCCAGCGAATCGGGGCTGATGATAGCCTCGGCCAACCTGTCGGAGTCGACCGGGGGCCGGTTCTTGATCGGCACATAGCCGTCCTTGGGGGAGGCGGCATCCGACGTATCCGGCGGGGCGATGCGGACATAGTAGCCGTTGACGCCCATTTCTGCGGATAATGGCGTGCCGGTGGCATAGGTCCAGCGCTCGATCTGGTCGTTCCAGCAATCGGCGGTCTCGCGCAGATAGTTTGCCGGCTCTGTTTTTCCCACGATGTCGAGCATGTCGGCGGCCGCCAGCAGGGCGGCGATCTCGACGGCCAGCGTGAAGGGGTTGTAGCCGGCATCCTCTTCCCAGCGGTCCTCGCCGGTGACCGGCCCGTTGCGCACGACATAGGACGCGGCACTTTCGATCATCGGCAGGAAGCCGGCGAGTTTCGCGCGCGGCAGGTGGCCGGCGCGGCGCAAGGCGTCGGCAAGCAGCAGCGGAAAGGCGCATTCGTCCATCTGGATGCCCGGCCAATAGGCGGTGCCGTCGGACCAGGCATTTTGCGGCCAGTGGCCGTCCGGCTGCTGGATCGTGCGCAGACGGGTCAGGATCTGTAGCGCCTGCTTGCCGTCGCCGGCGGCTAGGAAGCCGCCGGCAGTCTCGACCAGATCGCGCGGCCAGATAAGGTGGTAGCCGCCGAGATCGTCGTCGCCCTTGTTGAAGCCCCAGGGGATCGACAGGCTGGCGACGGCGGCCCCCGGCCTGGCGATCGACAGATGCGAAGCCAGCACCGCCGTGCTGGCGCGGTAGGTGTTCAGTCCCGAGGTCGCGTGCCGGTCGAGCTTGTGCAGCCCGGCCTGCCATTTGCGCCAGTTTTCGACATAGACCTTGGCGGAGGCGTCGTAGCCCTGCTTCAGGCTGGCAAAAGCCAGGTCGGCGGCCTCTTCCGGCGAGGCTCCAAAGCCGAGTGCCAGCAGCGCTGTGTTGTCAGCGGCGGAAAAGCCGATCTCGCCGGTCAGCGCCACATTGCCGTCCTCGGCCCGGCGGCAGACCGGATCGAGGACGCCGCCCTGCTGGAGCTGCTGCCAGCCGTCGGAAAAGCCGACATAGCCGGCCGAGCAGGCGCCCCAGGGCAGCGATGAGGCAAGCGCCAGGCAAGTGCCGCGTCCCGAGGCGAACAGCACAGGCTTGCCCCTGTGCTCGCCCAGCCAGGCGGTGTTGCCCATGCCGGCATTGACGAGATGCGGCGCGAGCAGCGAGTAGACGCGGTAATCGCTAGCTGAGCCTTTGAGTGCCGAGAAGGTGATCTCCTGCAGCAGGACAGGGCGTTTCGGATCCGTAATGATCCTTTTACCGATCCTGTACGCCCCATCGGTCGCGGTGTTGGTCAGCCGGTAGGCGGGCACGCCGGCATCGACCGTCGAGACCTCATGCGCGGCATCGCGCTTCTCTTCGGAGAAATAGCCGCCGGGGCCGGTGACGATCAGTTCCATGTCGCGCGTGCAGGCGCTGTCGAGGCGCGGATGGTAGATCTCGTTGAGGATGCCGTGGCTGAGCGTGAACCAGAGGGGGCTGACCTCAGAAAGCGCAGTGCCAACGCCGCTCTTGGCGCTTGACGTCCAGCGCGCCGGTATCCCCGGGGCGCCCTGAGCAACGGTCGCTGCCATGCATTGGCCTCCTGCTGCCGTTCCTAGACCAGGAGTCGAAGGCTTTTCAATCGTCGCACCTGAAGTTGATCGCCGGCAGCGAGGGCAGGTGTCGTTGACGCGGCATCGGCAAGCGTTCACTATTTCGCTGGCAGGGAGGACTGCAGGCAAATCGCGTATCGGCCGCGCTCGCCAACGAGGCGTCTGGCGTGCCGCTTGGTTTGCGGAGATGGCGAGGGAAGAGACATGTCGGACGTATCTCCCCAGTTGATCGACCGGCTGGTCGCCATTTCCCGCGCGCTTGCCGGCCACATCGATCCGGGCTCGGCGTTCCGGGCGACGGCGATCGAAATCGGCACGCTCATTCCGCACGACCACATCGACCTGGCGGTGCTGTCGCAGGACGGCCGCATGCATGCCTGCTACGAAGCCGGTTTCCACACCAGTTGGAGCGATCTGGCGCAGCATCCTGTCGAGGGCAGCCCGATCCGGCGCGTGCTGTGGGGCCAGACGCCCTTTCTGTTGTCGGACAACGCGCTGGTCGACGAGCGCTTTCACTTCGCCGGCGCCTTCGACGAGCCGATCTTCGAAGCCAGGCTGCGCAGCCGCATCATCGTGCCGCTCAGGGCGCGCGGCAGCGTCATCGGCGCGCTCAACATCAGCCGCCACGAGGTCGGCTGCTACACGCTGACGGATGTGGCCGTCGCCCAGCAATGCGCCGATCTCATCGCCCCCTACATCTTTGCGCTGATCCAGACCGAGGAGGCGCGCCGCGCCATGCTCGCCGAGAGCGAGGCGCGCAACCGGGCGGAACTGCTCAGGGTCGGCGCCTCGCAACTGACCGAAGGCATGGAGCGCGAGCGCCGCCGCATGGCCATGGACCTGCACGACCAGACGCTTGCCGATCTTGCCCGCATCGCGCGCCAGGTCTCGGCCTTCCGCAGCCGGGGCATGGCGCGGACGGCCCAACTCGCCGATCTCGAGCAGGAGATCGCCGGTTGCCTGGCGGAACTGCGCCACATCGTCGACGACATGCGGCCGAGCGTGCTCGAGCTGTTCGGGCTGCGCGACGCCGTCGAGGCGCATCTCAACCGCAGTGTCGCGCGGGCGAAGCCGCCGATCGCCGTGCGGATCGCCGACACCAGCGACGGCAGCGCCGACAGCCTGCCGGAGACGATGCGCACGTCGCTCTACCGGATCGTGCAGGAAGCGATCAACAATGCGGTGCGGCACGCTGCACCCGGCCGGATCGAGGTGCTGCTGACCTCGACCGACGGCGTGTTCAAGGTCGTCGTCACCGACGACGGCCATGGCTGCGGCACGATCGACCCGGCCGCGCAGGGCGGCATCGGCCACATGCATACGCGGGCGGCGCTTGTCGGCGCGCGGCTGCGCTTCGAGCCGGCCGGCCGCAAGGGCGGCACCAGGGTGGTGATCGAGATCGATCGCGCGCCAGCTGACGGCAAGCCGGCCATGGCGGCGAGCGAGCCGGAATCGGAGGTGGCGTGATGCTGGTCATGATCGCCGAGAATGACGGGCTGCATCGCACTTTCGCGCGCCGGACGGTGGAACAGTTGTGGCCTGGCGACGTCGAGGTGATCGAGGCGGGCGACGGCGAGGATGCCATCAACATGGCGGCCGAGCGCGAGCCGCCGCATGTCGTGCTCGACCTGCAACTGCCCAAGGCAACGGGCATCGAGGTGGCCCGCGCCATCTGGAGCCGGCGCGCCGGCACGCACATCCTGTTCTGGTCGAACTTCGCCGACGAGGCCTATGTGCGCGGCGTGGCGCGCATCGTGCCGCCCGGCTCGGTCTATGGCTATGTACTGAAATCGGCGACCGAGGAAGGCATGCGCTCGGCGCTTCGCGGCGTCTTCCGCGAAGGCCACTGCATCATCGATCGTGAGATACGCGGCATCCAGCATCGCGTCCAGGATCGTTTCGAAGGCATCACCGATGGCGAATATGAAAGTCTGATCGACATCGCGCTCGGCCTGACCGACCGGGCGATCGCGGCCCGCCGGGGCCTGTCGATCCGCGGCGCGCAAAGCCGCATCAAGCACGTCTACGACAAGCTGGGCATCGTGCCGCCGGAGGACGGCGCCGGTGAGGCCTCCGTCTTCAACTCGCGCACGCGGGCGATCTACCTCGCCTTGGCGCGCGGCCTGATCAACATCGACGCGCTGCGCCGCGAGCAGGACCGGCTCGACGCCTGGCTGGCGCAGGCGGCGCCGCTGCAGGACCAATAATTGACGTCCGCGGCCTGAAGGGACCGACTGTGCAAAACCACAGTCGGCGCTGCGCGTTGACCCGTATCGCCCGGCCCGGGCGCTGACTAGGCTCGCTCCCCACAACAAGAAAATGCCCGGGAGGCGCCGATGCCGTTCGTCAACATTCGGATACTCGAGGGCCATTCGCAAAAGCGCAAGGACGAGATCTCGCGCCGCGTCACCGAAGCCATCAGCGA
>NZ_RZSG01000444.1:0-4999 GCF_003997725.1 Mesorhizobium sp. M4A.F.Ca.ET.050.02.1.1 | reverse complement strand
GTTGTAGTCGGCCTGCGCCAGGTCGATCCAGCTGATCTTGGCGCCCGTATAGGCCTCCCACGGCTTCAGGAAGCCGCGGAACAGAACGTTGTGCAGGTTCTGGTTGTTGAGGCCCATGAAGGTGAGCTCGACGCCGGCGAACTCGCCTTCCTTGACATTGGCCTTGGTCGCTTCGAGGCAGAGCTCGCCCACCTTCTGGAAATCGGCGTCCGTCGGCTGACCCTTGCCGACACCTGGAATCTGCAGGATCTGCGCGCGCAGATCGTCGGCCGCGGCGGCCGGCCGGGTCAGTGCGCCGAGGCCGGCGCCTGAAGCCGCGGCAATCGCGGCCATGCTGGCCGCGCCCTTGAGAATGTCACGCCGGGTGGCACCCGCGCGGACCAGTTTTTCGTAAAGACCGACTCTCATCTACATTCCTCCCAGAACAAAAGCCGTGAATTTGACGTGCCAACCTACCGGACGCCGAAACGTCTGCGTTTCTCCTATACCATACGGGGACGTGGGACCCCACCCTGCGTCGCTTGGAGATCCGATTTCCGGCAAAGCACCGATCATCGGATTTTGCGCTCGCCACTATTCGCGTAATCGATTACCTTGTCAACAGGAATGGCTTTTTATCTATAATATACTGACTTGCCCTTGCCGTTGGCAATGGCTAGCTTCACCGAAAACGATAGGGGAGATGATGGCTCAAGTCGCGATCACCAATGTGGCCAAGGCGTTCGGACCAGTCAAGGTCCTGCACGATGTCAGCGTCGATATCGCCGACGGCCAGTTCGTCGTGCTGGTCGGTCCTTCCGGCTGCGGCAAGTCCACGCTGTTGAGGATGGTGGCCGGGCTGGAGACCGTTTCCGGCGGCACGATCGCGATCGGCGAGCGCGTCGTCAACAATCTGCCGCCGGCGAAGCGCGACATCGCCATGGTGTTCCAGAACTACGCGCTCTACCCGCACAAGACGGTGGAGCAGAACATGGCTTTCGCGCTGAAGCTGCGCAAGACCGATCCGGCGATCGTCGCCGAGCGGGTCAAGCGCGCCGCCGACATCCTCGATCTCGCGCCCTATCTCAAGCGCTATCCGCGTCAGCTCTCGGGCGGCCAGCGCCAGCGCGTCGCCATGGGCCGCGCCATCGTGCGCAACCCGCAGGTCTTCCTGTTCGACGAGCCGCTCTCCAACCTCGATGCCAAGCTGCGCGTCCAGATGCGCACCGAGATCAAGGAACTGCACCAGCGGCTGAAGACCACCACCATTTACGTCACGCACGACCAGATCGAGGCCATGACCATGGCCGACAAGATCGTGGTGATGCGTGACGGCCGCATCGAGCAGGTCGGCGCGCCGCTGCAGCTGTTCGACCGGCCGGCCAATCTCTTCGTCGCCGGCTTCATCGGCTCGCCCGCCATGAACCTTCTGAAGGGCGTCGTGCGGAAGGGCGACAAGTCCGTTGTCGACATATCCGGCACCGCGTTTCCGCTTGCCCCCGGCAGCGCGGCCAAGGATAGCCAAAACGTCGTCTATGGCGTGCGGCCCGAGCATCTCGAAATCCACCCCGACGGCGTCGCTGCCAGGATTTCCGTGGTCGAGCCGACCGGTTCCGAAACCTTGGTCTTTGTGCGCTTCGGCGAAAGCGAGATGGTGGCGCTGTTTCGTGAGCGCCACGACTTCAAGCCGGGTGACACGCTGCATCTCAGGCCACGGCTCGACCAGCTCCACCTCTTCGACGCAAAGACCGGAAACCGGCTCTGATTTCCCAACAGATTTTTCGCGAGGACTGCCATGCTCAAAGGGATCAATCCGCTGCTCAATGCCGACGTGCTCCAGGCACTGCGGGCGATGGGTCACGGCGACGACCTGATCATCTGCGACACCAATTTCCCGGCCGATTCGGTCGCTCGCCAGACGGAGCTCGGCTATCTGCTGCGCATCGACGCGCCGGCGGCGGAGGTGGTGAAGGCGGTGCTGTCGCTCTATCCGCTGGACAGCTTCGTCGACGACGCGGCCGCCCGCATGGAGATCGTCGGCAATCCTGACGAGATCCCGCCGGTGCAGAAGGAGGTGCAGAAGGAGATCGACAAGGCCGAGGGCAAGCCCTGGCCGATGATCTCGATCGAGCGCTACGCCTTCTACGAGCGCGCCAAGAAGGCCTATTGCGTCATCCAGACCGGCGAGCGCCGCTTCTATGGCTGTTTCGCCTTCCGCAAGGGCGTCATTCCGCCGGATGCGGAGTAGGGCGATGGCCGGGAAGCCTGTCGTCATCCTCGGCGTCTTTGTTGCCGACACCGCCTATCGCGCCGATCGCCAGCCGCGCATGGGTGAGACCATCCTCGGCAACTCTTTCAAGCTGGGGCCGGGCGGCAAGGGCTCGAACCAGGCGGTCGCGGCCGGCAAACTGGGCGCCGACACCACCTTCCTGACCCGGCTCGGCGTCGACGCTTTTGCCGACATGGCCAAGCACACCTGGCAGGCGGCTGGCGTGAAGGCGGCGGTGATTGATACGCCGGAGAGCTATACGGGTGCCGCCTATATCTTCGTCGAGGAGACCAGCGGCAACAATGCCATCATCGTCAGCCCTGGCGCGGCGATGCTCATCTCGCACGCCGACATCGAGGCCCATGCCGGCCTGATCCGTTCGGCCGGCGTCTTCATCACCCAGCTCGAACAGCCGATCGAGGCAGCGCTGAAGGCGCTGGAGATCGCGCGCGAGGCAGGGGTGACGACCATCCTCAATCCGGCCCCGGCGGCGAGGCTGCCTGACCGCATCTATGCGCTTTGCGACTACGTCACCCCCAACGAGACCGAGGCCGAGGAACTGACCGGCATCAAGGTGTCGTCCATCGACGATGCCCGCCGCGCCGCCGACAGTTTTCTGGCGAGGGGTGTCGGTTCTGTCATCATCACGCTCGGCGAGAAGGGCGCGCTGCTGCACACGAAGAGCGGCTCCGACCACGTCGGCGCCGTCAGTGCAGGTCCGGTTGTGGAAACAACGGGCGCCGGCGACGCCTTCAACGGCGGTCTCGCGGCGGCCCTGGCGAAAGGCGTCGAGCCGCTGCAGGCGGTGAGATTCGCGTGCGCCGTCGCCGGCATTTCGGTGACCCGTCCTGGCACGGCTCCGTCGATGCCGACATTGCAGGAAGTCGAGGCGCTGCTGGCGAGGGGGTAATTCCCGACCGAGTCGCGTGCAACCCCACCGGTCCGGATTGTCGTCGGGCCACTAGGCATCAAGGCGGCCGATCGGGTGGCGTCCTCCATCCTGGCATTCCCGGTCGGCCAGGATGCCGGAATACCATCTGGGCGCCGAACGTTCTCAAGGCGGTTTCGGAGATCTGCTTATTGCTGTCGTTGGACCGGCATAGACCTGTCGACGCCAACCCGGGTCGCGGCCAGCAAGCCTGCCCAAATGGCCTCTCCGCGTTGGCCTCTGGTGACATATTAGCCACAGATAATGTTTATCGGTGATCCCGTCTTGCGCCTTTGGCTTGGGTGTCCCGTAATGGGTCATCATTTCTGGCATCGCGATTGCAATGTCAGCAATGCTCGGGGTCGATCGTACCCCGACAGCCGGGGGGCAAATTTGGGGGCCCCGCCGCTCCGCCAATGGAGCGGCGGGCTCTTTGACAACTGAGAAGGCCGCCTGAATCGCCAAACCTTGGGTGCTGCAGCCATGTATTTTCCTCAGTTTCTAGTGGGTATGCTCGTGACGTCGTTCGTCACGGCTATCTGGGTTGGAATCGAAACCGGCTCTGTCTGGACAGCGCTCGGTTGGGCCATTCTTGCGATAGTCATTCTTCAGATTGGATATGTCGGTCTGGTCGTGCGCCTGATCTACAAGCGGCCATCAGAAGGCACTGAACTGGCCCAGGTATCGACAAATTACACGCCCCCGGCGTGAAGCGCGGGCGATCAGGCTTGCAGCGTAGCCGGCGCAGGGCTCCCGGACGGGATCATATTGAAAAGCTGCAACCCTCCGCCGCCGGAAAGGTCAAACTTTTTTCGGAGGGGCCGGGCCTAAGCCCTTGGAAGAAATGGCGCGAGTGACGGGGCTCGAACCCGCGACCTCCGGCGTGACAGGCCGGCACTCTAACCGACTGAGCTACACCCGCGCACTGACGAGCACGTATCAGCCGTGTTCGTCGTTGGGCCGCTGGATAAGGGGTTCGCCACCGGGTGTCAAGCGCGGCAAAGCACCTTATCAGCAAACTGGAGAAGGTTTTTTGACAACCGCCTCTTTCCGCTGGAAAACCGCCACGCGGCCAACGCGGCGCCTGTTCATTTGGCCTTGCGAAGCCTGCCCTAACTGCTTAAAGGTCCGGCCCGGAGCGGGCGATTAGCTCAGTTGGTAGAGCGCTTCGTTTACACCGAAGATGTCGGCGGTTCGAGCCCGTCATCGCCCACCATCCCAGCCATCTTCAAGCAGTCACCTGACGCGAATCTCGCCGTTCGGCCACGCCCGCCAACGATCACGGCGGCAGCAGGCGAAAATCCTTGCCTTCGGGCAGCAGCTGTCCGCCGTCGACGACGATGGTCGTGCCGGTGATGTAGCTGGCGTCGTCCGAGGCGAGGAACAGGAAGGCGTTGGCGACGT
Organism: Mesorhizobium sp. M4A.F.Ca.ET.050.02.1.1; assembly: GCF_003997725.1. Taxonomy (NCBI): domain Bacteria; kingdom Pseudomonadati; phylum Pseudomonadota; class Alphaproteobacteria; order Hyphomicrobiales; family Phyllobacteriaceae; genus Mesorhizobium; species Mesorhizobium sp. M4A.F.Ca.ET.050.02.1.1. The sequence goes on along the minus strand of NZ_RZSG01000444.1, from coordinate 419 downwards.
CGCGCGGGCTGCCCAGCCGTCCGAGCGGTATGGAGTCCTGCATGTTCTGGATATAGGCAGCACCGCGATGCAGCTCGATCGCCTCGGTGAGGATGTTGCCGGGCTCGACGCCGTTGACGGTGATGCCGTAGCCGGCGAATTCGAGCGCGGCGGCACGGATCAGCCCGTTGATGCCGGCCTTGGTCGCCGAATAATGGCCGTGGCCGGGGCTGGTCACGTGCGGCCCGGTGATCGAAGATGTGAACAGCATACGGCCATGCCGCTGCGCCTTCATCGGCACGAGCGCAGCCCGTGTGGCATTAAAGGAGCCGCGCAGGTTGACCGCCATCACTCTATCCCAGTCCTCCGGGCTGGTGTTCTCGATCAGCTGCCAGGGATAAATCCCGGCATTCTGGACCAGGATGTCGAGTCGGCCATGC
>NZ_RZSG01000443.1:0-5009 GCF_003997725.1 Mesorhizobium sp. M4A.F.Ca.ET.050.02.1.1 | reverse complement strand
GCATTGTTTATCCCCGAGGCGGCGCCGGTGTCCTTGTCCTCGACCGCCGTCATGACCGCGGTCGACAGCGGCGACACGACCAGCGCCATGCCGAGCCCCATCAGTGCCATCAGCGGAAACGTCCCGGTCCAGAAATTGTGGATGCCGGCATGGGTGAGCAGCGCGAGCCCGGCAAAGGCAAACGCGACGACCAGACTGCCGGCGGCGATCGGGAATCTCGGCCCGATCCGATCCGACCACTGGCCAACGGGTCCCGACAGCAGCGCGATCGATGCCGACAGTGGCAGGAAAATGAAGCCGACCTCGGCCGTGCTCAGCCCCCAGCCGGCAATCAGCAGCATCGGCAGATAGAACAGATTGGCCGACAGTGCGAAATAGAGGAAGAAGGTCGCAAGATTGGCTCCGGCGAACGCGCCGATCCCAAACAGCGACAGGTCGATCATCGGCTCGCGCTGTCGGCGCTCGAAGAAAACGAACACGACAAGCAGCGCCAGGCCGGCTGCGATGCTCGGCCCGGACATTTGTCCGCCGCCCTCGGCGCTCATCGAGGTCAGGCCATAGGCCAGCAATCCGAACGCCAGCGTGGCGAGTCCGGCGCCGCCGAGGTCGAGGCTGCGCTCTTCCGTCGGCTCATCGGCCGGCACCTTGGCCAGGAGAAGATAGATCGAGATGAGGCCCAGCGGCAGGTTGATGGCGAAGATCGCCCGCCAGATACCATTGCCGAAGGTGGACAGGACGAGGCCGCCCAGCACCGGACCGAGCGCGGTCGTCAGCGCCGAGGCCGCGGCCCAGATGCCGATCGCCCGGCCGCGCTCCTTCTTCGGATAGGCCTTGGCGATGATGGCGAGGCTGCCCGGCACCATGATGGCGGCGCCGACGCCCTGGATGGCGCGGAAGGCGACCAGCACGCCGGCATTGGGCGCCAGCGCGCAGGCCAGCGACGTGGCGATGAACAACGCAATACCGGTCACGAACGCGCGCCTGAGGCCGAACCGGTCGCCGGCAGCACCGCCCGCCAGGATCAGCGCCGATAGCGTCAGCGCATAGGCGTTGGAAATCCATTGCACCTCGGCCAGGCTGGCGCCGAGATTTTCCCGCAGCGCCGGCATCGCGATGGCCAGGACCGAGCCGTCGATGAAGCCGAGCGCGGATGCCAGGATCGCCGCGATCAGCACGTACCGGCGCCGCGTCCGCGGGCAGAACGTGCCGTTCGCGATCGAGCCGGTCGGGGAAATGGCGGCAGCTTCGCCTGGAGATTTCATGGAGCCTGCTTAGACCTCCTATGGCACCCGCAACAACCAGCCAGAAGCTTGCGGTTGTGAAACCAGATCGGCCTGGCCGCATGGCGGGCCACTCCGACCAATGCATGTCAGCCAAAACGTGCGCGGCCCTGGGAAGCGACATGCATGAAAACAAAGCCGCAAACCGCGTCGGCTGAATCCGTTTCAGCGCGACGCGCTTTAGGTGCAAACGGCTGACGCCGTGCTAGGTTTCACCAGCATCGAAACAGAGGGAGACGCATGAAGCGGCCACTCGAACCGTCGGCGGAGGCACGCGGGCGTGTCATCGGCATCACCGATGGCGTCTTCGCCATCGTGCTGACTCTGATCGTTCTCGAGAGTGCCGCCGCACGAAGCGGTCCATTCCGAGGGCGAGTTGCCGGCGGCGATCGCGGCGCTGGCGCCACGTTTCCTGACCTATGCGCTGAGCTTCCTGACGTTGACCATCTTCTGGTTCGCCCAGCAGGCGCAGCATAGGCTGATCGCCAAATCAGACCGGCGGCTCGCGACGTTGAACCTGTGCTTTCTCGCCTTCATCGCACTCTTGCCGTTCTCGACCGACCTTCTGGCCGACTTCCTCGAGTTCAGGATCGCGGTGATCGCCTAGGCTGAACCTTCTTATGCTCGGCGTCACGCTGCTCGCCAGCTGGTGGTACGCGGAAAAGAACGGCTTCATCGCCTAGGACGTCGACGCGGACACGACACGCACGGTCTACCTGCGAATCGTCAAGGCGCAGTTCCCGTGGGCGGTCGGCGCGGCGCTGTGCCTATTTAGCCCGTTGCTCAGCGTCGGCTTCATCCTGCTTGTGCAGCTGATCTATGCAGCCGCGCTCCGAGGCTCATTGCTGCGCAATGTCATCGGCTGAAGATCCGCCGACGAATTCCACGGTGACGCCGGGCGACACGATCTTGGCGAGCTCCCGCGCATCCCAGTTCGTCAGGCGCACGCAGCCATGGCTTTCGGTCTTGCCGATCTTGGAGGGATCGGGGGTGCCGTGGATGCCGTAGGTCGGCTTGTCCAGCGCAATCCACACCGAACCAACCGGGCCGTTCGGTCCCGGCGGGATGGTCAGGATCTTGTCGTTCTGGCCCTGCTTGAAATTGATGCTCGGGTTGTAGGTGTAGTTCGGATCGAGCGCGATACGCGACACGGTGTGGATGCCCGATGGCGACGGCGTGTCGGCCGAGCCGATGGTGGCCGGATAGGCGGCAACCAGCTTGCCGGCCGCGTCATAGGCGAAGACTTCCTTCTTGCCCTTGTCGGCGACGATGCGGGCAACCGGCGTCGATACCAGCCTGCCGAAATTGGCGACCTTGATGATCGTGCCGGGGCGGTTGAAATCGAGGCCCTGATTGATCGACTTCAGATAGTTCTCATCCATATGGAAACGCTCGGCCAGCGCTTCGGTGACGGAGGTGTAGCCCATGCGGTCGAGCTGGGCCTTCTGGCTGTAGTCTTCTGGGATCGACGCGACGTAGGGACCGGCCGCGTCCTCGGGCGTGATCGTGTAGGAGGCGAACGCATCGCCGCCCGACTGTGCCAGCGCCGACTGGATGCCGACGGCGTCGGTCGAGCGCAGATTGCTGCCCGTGATCTCGTTGTAGGCGGCCAGCGCCTTGTCGACATTGGAGCCGAATCGCCCGTCGATCACGCCCGGCGACGCGCCGGCGCGATCGAGCAGCACCTGCAGCGCCGCCACATCCTGGCGCGCGCCGAGCGACAGCGACGGGTCGACCGTGGCCTTGCCACCGGTGTCCGGCGGCAGGGAAGCCTGCGTATCCTGATCCGGCTGCGCGGGGTCGATCGACGCCTCGTTCAGCGGTTGGCGCTTGACGGTATTCGGCTTCGGCGCCTCCGGGTAGGTGGCGGTGTTGCCTTCATCGTCCGGCACCGGCGGAAAGGCATCCACGGAATTGTCGCCATAGGGATCGTATTCGTCGGCCGGCGGCGGAATCACCCTGCCTTCCTCGTCCAGCTGCCTGCGGCGGAAGCGGGCCATGTCTTCGGGATCGTCGAGATAGTAGCGGTCGTCATCCTCGACCGGCGCGCGGCCGAGCTCCTGCATCCGCAGCTGCCGGCGCAGCGCCCTGCGATCGAGCCTAGTGTTCGGCGGCTGGATAGCGATGACCTTGCCGGTATCGGCATCGACTATGACGCGGTTTCCCCTGGCGTCGTAATAGACGTCGATGTTGCCGTCCTGGGCGAGAAGGATGCCGCCGGGAGCGCGGGCCTCCCTTTCCGCGCCGTCGCCACTCGGCGCCGCGAACGCGCCGGAAGACACCAATCCGGCGACAACAGCCGAAAGGCAGACGATCGTGCGCAACATTGTGGCCAACTCTCCGGTCCGTAATTGCCGCCGCGCGGCATGTCCCTTTGTGGCGAGCCCTTCGCCAGCAAACCATTTACCGAGCTTAAGGTTCCAACATGAACCGGGCATGAAGATGGCGAACACCCGGCTGCTACAGGCCCAATTCCCTGCGTGTCTGTCTCGTCAGCTTGAGGACGACCAGGCGGTGGCTTTCGCCGAGATAGTCCTTCAGCGCCGCATCATCCATGCTCTGGCTTGTCTGGCGCTGGATCCATTTCATGCCGCGCGAGGCAAGATAGGGCGCGGGCCGGCAGCCTGGCTGCTCCTTCAGCACGTCATAGGCGATGTCGGAACATTTGAAGGTGACGAAGAGCTGTTTGCCCTCGTCCCAGCCGCCAATGGCAAACACCTTGCCACCGACCTTCCAGACATGGGCGCCGCCCCACTGGACGACATGCGTCGTCCGGGGCAGCGAGGCGCAGAAGCTGTTGTAGTCGTCGAGCGTCATGGGCGTCCGCGTCTCAAGAAAAAGCGGCGAAGCCCATTCAGGCTCCGCCGCTTTGGGTAGGCAAGGCGGTTCAGGCCGCCGCCTCGGTCGCCACGACCGTCGGCTTCGAGCGGAAGTTCAGCCGGTCGGAACCGGCGGTGACCTTGACGGTCGAGCCGTCGAGGATCTCGCCGAGCAGGATCTTCTCCGCCAGCGGATCCTGCAGCTCCTTCTGCATCACCCGCTTCAGCGGCCGCGCGCCATAGGCCGGGTCGTAGCCCTTGGCCGCCAGCCACTCGATCGCGTCGTGATCCAGCGATAGCGCGATCTTGCGGTCGGTGAGCAGGTTCTCCAGCCGCTTGAGTTGGATCTCGACGATGCGGTCCATATCCAGCCGGCGCAGCCGGTGGAACAGGATCACCTCGTCGACGCGGTTGAGGAACTCCGGCCGGAAGGAGGCCCTCACCACGCTCATCACCTCGTCTCGCACAGCATCGACATCCTGGTCCTCGCCGAGGTTGACCAGATATTCGGCGCCGAGATTGGAGGTCATGATGATCAGCGTGTTGCGGAAGTCGACTGTGCGGCCCTGGCCATCGGTCAGGCGGCCGTCGTCAAGCACCTGCAGGAGCACGTTGAACACGTCCGGATGCGCCTTCTCGATTTCATCGAACAGCACGACCTGATAGGGCCGCCGCCGCACCGCTTCGGTCAGCGCGCCACCCTCCTCATAGCCGACATAGCCGGGAGGCGCGCCGATCAGCCGGGCGACCGAATGCTTCTCCATGAACTCCGACAAGTCGATGCGCACCAAAGCGTTTTCGTCGTCGAACAGGAAATTGGCCAGCGCCTTGGTGAGCTCGGTCTTGCCGACGCCGGTCGGGCCGAGGAACATGAACGAGCCTATCGGCCGGTTCGGATCCTGCAGTCCGG
>NZ_RZSG01000442.1:0-5026 GCF_003997725.1 Mesorhizobium sp. M4A.F.Ca.ET.050.02.1.1 | reverse complement strand
CGCTCCCCCGGTCTGTCCGGCCTGTGCCTCCGGAAGATTGCAAACCGGAGGGCATCTATGAAAATCAGATCAGTTGGAAGCGGTTTTGGTCGCTTCGGCGAATAACTCGGCAAATACGGGTTTGGCTTTTCCGATCTGCTTGACGGCTTGGGCCGCTTCGAGGTTGACAGGTTTGCCGACGACGATCAGCGCCACCATGCCCATGCCGTAGTGCGGAGCGCACTTCACGCCGTAGACGCCCTCCTTGGTCAGGGCCACCGCGACCTCCTCATTGGGTTTTCCCTTGAAGGCTTCGGCGCCGTCCGGGATCATGTCCTTGATGCTTTCGGCATTGTGGGACTTGTCGGTCGGTACGAACTTGATCGTGTCGCCGGGTGCTGCCCGAACAAGGGCGGGCTGGAAGACCATTGAGCCTTTCTCGCCCTTGTTCAGCATCTGCACGACGTGTTCTTCGGCATTGGCTGCGCCGGCAAGGGAGAGCAGGGCAACGGCCGCGGCGATCAGGGGAAGTTTCATTTGGAAATCCTTTCTTGGGTTCGTCACGGCATCAACCGTTGCGCCCCTTTTAAGCGACCAGACGGTTCGGCGATTTGCGCTGGCGCAAACTCGCGACCAAAACTTCCCTTGGGCTTCTCATGGAGGGTGGCGCGCATGGACGAGAGCCGAAGCACGTTGCTCTTGCCGCCTGTCGGTCGCCCATGAGACATTCCCTGACCAGATGGACCGTGATGCACTGGCAGCATCAAATTCGGGAGGGGACAGAGTTGGGTAGCCTCGATCGCTCGCTGATTGCCGGGCTGCCTGTCTTTGCGGGTATGGCCGCCGCGGATCTCGACCGGATAGTCGGCGAGGCTCGATCATTGAGGATCGCCAAGGACCAACCGCTGTTCGAGCAGGAACAGGAAGCTCATTCCTTTTTCCTGCTGCTCGACGGCCATGTGCGCGTCGTGAAATCGACGCCGGATGGTCATGAGGTGACGGTGCGATACATAAGTCCAGGCGAGTTGATGGGCATCGCCCATGCACTTGGCCGCACCACCTATCCGGCAAATGCTATCGCTGTCGTCGATTGCGTGGTTCTTGCCTGGCCGAGCCGCTTGTGGCCGGAATTCGCAACCAATTTCCCCAGTTTCAGCGCCAATACGTACAAAGCCGTAGGTAGCAGGCTGCAGGATGCTCATGCGCGCGTCATCGAAATGGCTACAGAGCAGGTGGATCAGCGGGTCGCCCACGCGCTGCTCAAGCTGGTCAAGCAGACGGGCAGAAAGACAGAGGAGGGAATCCTCATCGACTTCCCGATCTCCCGCCAGGATATTGCCGAGATGACGGGAACAACGCTCCATACGGTGAGCCGGCTGCTGTCGTCGTGGGAAGACCAGGGTTTGGTCAAAAGCGGGCGCCAGAAGGTGACCGTGGTAGAGCCTCACCGGCTCCTTTTGATTGCGGAAGGCCGCGCCGAGAAGAGCTAGTCGGAGCCGGAACTCTCGATTGCAGTCCACAAATCGCGACTGAGTTGTTCGTCGTTCAGATTGTGCTCTCGTGCTGCGTCGGAAACGGTGTGGAATGAAGCAATCGGGCAGCCGACGCAAAGCATGCCGTGCTGGAGCACGACCCGGATGGCCGCCGGCGACCTGTGCATGATTTCGTCCATCGTCGCATCGTCGCTGAATTTGCGTTTCATGCCGCTTGCCCACGCTTGGAGGCGGCATGCTGCATCTGATTTCCGGGATGCTCGTTGCGCCAAGACAAAGAAGAAGCAGCCTGCTGCACATCGCGGTTGAACAACGCAGACCGTCGACCGCGTCAGGAACCGCTTCTCCCGCCCGTTATCCAGCGAGAACATGCCGCCTCGGCAAGGCGCCTCGTCGACAATGTGACCGGGGGCTCCGGCGGAGGATGGACCTCCGCCGGAGCGCGCGCATCACTTCATCAGGTCGGTCCAGATACGGGTATAGAGTTCGTCGACCTCGGCGGGGCAGACTTCCTGCCAGCCACCGGCGGCAATGTACTCCGCCGGAATGTTCAACTCGGGCGCGGCCTTGATGTCGTCGCGCATGAATTGGGTCGAGCCCTTGATGCCGTTGGCATAGGTCGCGAAGTTCGAAATCAGGGCCGCGTTTTCAGGCGCCATGATGAAGTTCAGGAACTTCTTGGCATTGTCCGGATGCGGCGCGTCGGCGAGGATTGCCACGCTGTCCATGAACAGCGAATAGCCTTCCTTGGGGAAGCCGAGCTTTATGTCGGCATTGACCTGCCGCGCCCGGAATGCGGCGCCATTGTAGTAGAGCTGGGCCAGCGTATCGCGGCTGTCCATCTTTTCGATGCCGTAATCCATCGAGACCCAGGACTTCTTGGCTTCGAGCAGCTTGTCTCGAACCTTCTTCAGCAGCGCCTTGTCTCCGGTGCACCAAGTGCCGCCCATGTACCGGATGGCGGCATAGAGAACATCGTTCTTCTCGGGCACGACATTGATCTTGCCCTTCAGTTCCTGCGGCGGATCGAGCCAGATTGCGCTGGTGTTGATGTCACCCTTGTAGACGGAAGTGGCAACGACCGGCCCAGTCATACCCCACTGCCACGGCACAGAGTAATGACGGCCCGGATCCCAGCCGACATTCACCCAGCGTTCGTCGACATTCTTGAAATTCGGCATCTGGTCGGGCCGCGATTCAAGGAGGAGACCCTCTTTGATCCAGATCGGCACGAAATTGGCCGACGGAACCACCATGTCGAAACCCGAGCCGCCCGCCCTGACCTTGGACAGCGCGGTATCGTTGGAGTCGTAGTCCGTCACCGTGACCTTGATGCCGGTTTCCTTCTTGAATTTTTCCAGGAGTTCCGGGCTGGTGTAGTTGCCCCAGTTATAGAGGCTCAGTTCTTCCTCTGCGAGGGCCGCTGAACTTGCCGCCGCGAGCAGCATCGCCGATGTCAGCGCCGTCAATATGGATCGCATGCTTGTCACTCCTCTGTAAGGTTGATTATTTTTTGCGGTTGATCAGATGCACGGCCGTCACCAGAAGGATCGAGGGCACCAAGAGCATGGTGGCGGCAGCATTGACTTCGGGGGTCATGTCACGACGGATCTGACCCAGCATGTAGGTCGGCAGGGTTTCCTGTCCGCCGGACTTCACGAGATCGGTGATGACGACATCATCGAGCGAAATGACGAAGGCCAGCATGAAACCCGCTATGATGCCGGGCGCCAGTCTCGGAAGTGTCACATGCAGGAACGTCTTCCACGGATCCGCATAGAGATCGGCTGCCGCGGTTTCGAGGGCCAGATCCATGCCTTCCAGCCGAGCGCGGATCGGCAGATACGCAAACGGGATGCAGAAGGCCGTGTGCGCCAAGACCAGATAGCCGGTTCCCGAGTAGCCGGTTGCTGACTTGACTGCCGCGAACACGATCAGAAGCGAGATGGCCGTTACGATTTCAGGAACGATCAGAGGCTGGTTGATCAGGGCGTAGGAGACCAAATGCCCGCGATAGGGGTCGGTTCCGGTCATGGCGATGGCAGCCATCGTGGCCATGACCGTCGCCAGGACGCCGGCCACGGTCGCAAGAAACAAAGAGAAGAGGGCTGCATTGATGATCAGGTCGTTATGCCAAGCCTTGACGAACCAATCGAACGAGAATCCGCCCCAGACGCCGAGCGAGGAGGTCGCGTTGAAGGCGAACACGACGAGGACGAGGATCGGCAAATAGAGAGCGACGATCGCTGATCGCGCAATAATGCTGAAGCCTGGCTGCGCCTTCAGATCGAATGCGTGCTGACTAGCGGCCATGCGCATTCTCCTTACCCGAACTTCCGCGGATGTAGATGATGAGCGCCACTGTCACGATCACCAGGAGGCAGATGGATAGTGCTGCGCCGAGGGGCCAGTTTCGACCCTGACCGAACTGCAGTTCGATCAGGTTGCCCATCATCATGTTCTTTCCCCCGCCCAAGACGCGCGGCGTCACATAGGCGCCGATTGCGGGGATGAAGACGAGGATCGATCCGGCGATCAGGCCCGGCTTGCAGGAGGGGATGACGATATGCCAAAGCACCTTTGAGCGCGTCGCATAAAGATCGTACCCTGCCTCAACAAGGTTGAAATCCATCCGCTCGAGGCTCGCATAGATCGGCAGCACCATGAGTGGCAGGTAGACGTAGACGAGCCCCAGGAGAACCGCCCCGTCCGTGAACAGCATCTGCATGGGCTTGTCGATCAACCCGGCCCAGATGAGGATATTGTTGACCGGCCCCTGATTGGACAGGAGGCCCATGATCGCGAAGGTGCGGATCAGAAGATTGGTCCAAAAGGGGATCGTGATCAGCAGCATCCATTGCGACCGGACCTGCTCGGGCCGGGTCGCGATGTAATAGGCGGTCGGGAAGCCGATGAGCAGCGTGGCTAGCGTCGTGACCAGTGCCAGTTTGATGGAACGCCAGAAGATGATGAGATTGGCATCGGCCAGTACGAGCGTGTCGTCAAAGGGATCCCGCTCCACAAAGACGTTCGTCCAGCCGTCGAGGCTGAACTGACCGAGTGCGACCCCGCCGAAGGCGCCCTTTGCCATCACCGAATAGACAAGCATCACTGCAAGCGGCCCGACAGAGGCGATCACGATGGTCGCCAGGGCCGGCGCCTTGAGCAACCAGCGGCGCCGGCTTTCGGCGGTTCGGCGTGTGGCCGCCATCTCAGCGATGCTGGACATGTTCGCCTCCGAGCAGCCGGGCGCTACGGCTATGGATTCGCAGCCATACCTGTGTGCCGGACGTCCTGATTTTCTCTTGTTCCGGGCTGTTGGTCAGGCGGGCTGTGAAAGTCGAACCGTCGTTCAGGCGCAATTGAAGGCGGGTGTCCGTCCCAACGAAAACCTCGTCCTCGACGACTGCAGGAATGCAGTCCGATGACGGGGCGTCGAGGACGTCGACATGTTCCGGGCGGATCAGGACCTGAACCGTCCCGTCGCCGGAAGTTCCGGCTTTGCCGTAGGCGGTAGCGACAGCGCCAGCAATTCTGACCTGGTGAGCATCCGC
>NZ_RZSG01000441.1:0-5038 GCF_003997725.1 Mesorhizobium sp. M4A.F.Ca.ET.050.02.1.1 | reverse complement strand
GGTGGCATGGGCGGCATGGACTTCTAAGAAAGTCCATAAAGCACGCCCATCACCTTACGTTGCTCAAGCCCGCAAGCGGGCTTGAGTGGCGGCATGGACTTCTAAGAAGTCCATAAAGCACGCCCATCACCTTACGTTGCTCAAGCCCGCAAGCGGGCTTGAGTGGCGGCATGGACTTCTAAGAAGTCCTGTCCCATCACGAATAGTGAAGGGCGGCAGAAATGCCGCCCTTTTTCGTTAGGCTCGCTTGATTTTGCACTCGGTGACCTTCGCCACGGAATCGACTCCCGCCCGCATCGTCGAGACCATGGTTATGTGAAGGAATAGGGCCTGGCGCGAAAAGCCGCCGCGCTGAGGCCCAGCCCGGCGAAGCGCTGCCGCCAGTCATCAAAGCCGGGGACCCGAAGGGCGACGGCGGCTGGCTCGGCCAGTTCATAAAGCTGGCCGTGTCGGAGGTCGCGGAAAAGCGGGCCGGCAGCGAGACCGTCCTCACCAAGCTCAGCGAGCTGATGTTCGTCGATGTTCTGCGCCGCTATGTGGAATCGCTGCCGCCGCAGCACACGGGCTGGCTGGCCGGCCTGCGCGATCCGCACCTGGGCAAGGCGCTGGCGCTGATCCATGATCGACCGGCGCATAACTGGACGGTGGGGCGCTAGCGAGGGAAGCCGCGCTGTCACGCACCGTGCTCGCCGAACGCTTCACCAGGCTCGTCGGCATGCCGCCGATGCACTATCTCGCCAAATGGCGGATGCAGATCGCTTCGGAATTGCTCAGCGCCGGCAACAGCAGCGTCGCCAACATCGCGGCGGAGATCGGCTACGAATCCGAGGCAGCGTTCAGCCGCGCCTTCAAGAAGGCGATCGGCGTCCCGCCCTCGGCCTGGCGGCTTGGCGTTCGGCCTACGCCCGGTTCCGGAAGCCATGAGGCTTCCGAACCCGAAGGCGAACCGGCCGTGGCAGCGAACTAGCGATCCGTCAGCGCCAGCTTGGCGCCTAGCATGACGAAGGCTCCGGCGAAGGCGCGGCGCATCCAGGTCAGCACCTTAGGCCGCGACACGACATGGCTGCGGATCGACGCGGCGAAGATGCCGTAGCCGACAAAGACGATGAAGGTGACGAGCATGAAGACGCCGGAGAGCTCCAGCATCATCGACAAGGCGTTCGGCTCGGTGGTGCTGACGAATTGCGGCAGGAAGGCAAAGAAGAAGATCGACAGCTTCGGGTTGAGGATGTTGATGAGGATGCCGGACGTGATCACCTTGCCGGCCGAGCGCGGCGCGAGGTTCTCGTCGACGCTGAGACCGCCCCCCTCCTTCAGTGTGTTCCAGGCCATGTAAAGCAGATAGGCGACGCCGAGATATTTCAGCGTCTCGAAGGCGACGGCGCTGGTGTGCAGCACGGCGGCGAGGCCGGTGATGGCGGCGGCCATATGCGGGATGATGCCCAGCGTGCAGCCGAAGGCGGCGATGATCGAGGCGCGCGCGCCACGCGAGAGGCCGGCGCTCAGCGTGTAGAGAACGCCAGTGCCCGGCGAGGCGACGACGATCAGCGTCGTCAACAGGAATTCGATGCTCAAGGCTTGTTCCTCCGCGGCCCCTGCCAGGCGGGAAGGTACCGAGCCGATTGAGGCGGGGCAAGCGGGGTAGGAGAGCAATCTCCCGCCTTGTGGGGGAGACCAACAAGCGGCAGCCCATGCGCCTGGCGAGCCATCAGGCAGTCGTCGCCGCCGGGCACGCAGGCACGGCAGACGTCGGGGCGGAGTTCGTAGATGCCGCAGGCCGTGTGCTTGCCGATCTCGCCGGTCAGCGCCGCACAGCGCACGCCGTCGCAACGCATGCCGGACAGGTCGGCCGACACGTATTTCTCGGGAATGCGGTCCAGCTGTTCATCCGCCTCGGTGGAGAAGCGCGGCCATGCGGCCGAATAGGAACAGCAGGCGCCGCAGCTCTGGCAATCGAAAAGCATGCCATCGACGGCGAGCGGCCAGGCCAGACCGGCGGCCGCGCCGGAGGGCCGGCTCAGGTCTCCACGATCCGCGTCACTCGGCAAGGCCGCTATTTCTTCCCTTTGGTCTTGCGGGGCGGTGTTTGCGCCGGCGCGTCGAACAAATCGGATGCGCTCGGCTTGTCGACCTTCGGCGCGGCAGCCGGCTTGGCCGGCTTTGCGGCGGCGGGTGACGCCGGCTGGTGCTTGGCGGAGAATTTTATGGCCATGTCAGTCCTCGTCAGCAAAACGCGATGACGGCGCCCGCGGATTGCGCAGGCGGCCGATGAGCGCCGAAACCGCCGTGATGTTCATTTCCTCCGGCGACCAGTTCCTGGCTTCCACGAGGTGATGCGGCGCCAGTTCGCGATGCGTGCTGCCGCTATAGGCGGCGTCCGGATGTGTCACGCGCTCATGGGTTTTGCCGTCCTCGCGCACATATTCGATCAGATAGTTGGGGCATTCGGCGCGGCTGCGCACACCGACCCGCACCTGGGCATCGCCATGGGCGCGCTTGCAGCGTTCCAGTTTTTCCAGCACGCGCCGGACATATTCGACCGGCTTGTCCAGGACATCGACCATATCGGCAATCGTCGAATCGGCGGCGATCGGCGTTGGCGGGACGCGCTTGGTGGCCATCAGCGTTTGCCCGTGCGTTTCGGCAAAGCGGCAAGGGCGGCGGCGGCCACCCTGTGCTCGGCTTCCTTTTCCAGCCGTAGCTCGCGCAGCCGCGCGGTCTTGGCCTCGCGGGCCTGGCTGGCGGCATCCTGCTCGGAAACGATGCGACTGAGCGACATCGACTGGGTCCTGGCCCGGCTGAAAAGCGATTCAGCCTGGTCGCCCCGGGTCTTCGAAGTGAGGGACAAAATCTTCTCCTGGTCCGGCGCATCCATAGGCCGGCGCGACGGTGCTTTAGCACATCCCAATCGGCCTGCGACGCACAATTCAGTCCCCAAACGCAAAAAAGGGCGTAAGCATTGCCCTCTTCGTCGTGGCGGTCCATGCTGGCGCACCGTCAGGGTTGAATTGCGACCCAAAAAAAATTGCAAAATGCGGGAACCATCTTGGCATCCGCGCATTTTGGTACGGTCAGCAATTCATGAAAGCAATTTCAGGAAAAGGCTGGCACAAAGGACGCCTCCCGCGCGATAAAAGGTGCGAGGGGCGTTCTTTTTTGTCTGGCGCCTCACATGATCACGCTCATCATCGGCAGGACCTCGTAGCGGAAGCCGCGCCCCGAAAGCACGACCGGGTCGGCGTCAGTCACTGCTCGTGCCTCGGCCTCGCCGCCGACGCGCAGGATGCAGAGGCCCCAGGGCCCGGCCGGGTCGGCGACCGGACCGGCGATCAGCATCGTGCCCTGACGAAGCTGATCGCGCAGGTATTCAGCATGGCGACCCATCAGCGCCCTCTCCTCCTCGGTCAAGGTGAAGGCGAAATCCGGGCGCGGCGGGATCAGCCGGCAATGGAACACGCCGGGCGCCTTGACCCCGGCCTCGCCGGCGAGGAAAGCGCCGAGCCAGCCGAGCACACGCTCCCAGCCCTGGCCGTGATCGCGGCAGGAGTCGTGACGCGGGCCAGAACCTTCGTGGCGCAGGGTGAGCCAGGTCCCGGTCCCGATCGCCTCCAGCGTGTAGGTGACGGTCGTCACGTTGTCGCCGTCCCATGGCGCCTTCCAGGTCATCACAAGGCGGTGCGGCGGCTCGACCTCGAGATATTCGCCCTGGACGTGGAAATCACGGCCGTCGGCGCCCTTGCCCTCGGAGCGCCAGGCGCCGCCCGGCCGAACGTCGGCAGTGTGCTTTGTGGTGCGGTACATGTTGTCGGCACCCCACCAGAGCGGGATCTGGTCCGCGGCGGTGATCGCGCGGAACACCCGCTCCGGTGGCACGGCGATCGTCACCGTCGCCAGGATGGTGCCCGCCGAAACGTCGGCTATTGCGCGTGGTCTCTCATTGCCCGCCATCACTCGTCCTCCAGATAGGATTTCAGGTTGCCGAGGCTCGCCTGCCAGAAGTCGCGATAAGGCATGATCCAATCGGCGACGTCCTTCAGTTCCGCCGGCTCCAGCCTATAGAGCCGCTCGCGGCCGCGCTTCTGCTCGGAGACGACGTTGAGCTCGCGCAGGATGCGCAGATGCTTGGAGATCGCCGGCCGGCTCTGCGAGAAGGCAGAGGCCAGTTCGTTGACGGGCGCCGGCCCCTGCCGCAAACGGTCGAGGATGGCGCGACGCGTCGGATCGGCGATGGCGCGGAAAACGGAGCGGTCGGGATCAGCCTGCGGCATGATACGTATCCATTTGGTTACGTATTATGCCGGACCGGCGCTGCGGTCAATTCTCTTGAAGAGATATGGCATGCCGCCGTCGTGGTCAGTCCTGTTCGTGAGGGCCTGGCTCCGGCCACGTCTCCTTAGCCGCCTCCGTATACCAGTGCCGCATCGCAGGCGTGGAAAGCACGGCGTCGACATAGGCGCGGATATCCGGCGCCAGCTCGCCGCCATAGGTGTCGAAACGGGTGACGATCGGCGCGTACATGGCATCCGCGGCGGTGAAATGACCGAACAGGAACGGGCCGCTCACGCCATGTTCAGCCCGGCATTGCCGCCAGATCGCCTCGATGCGTGCCCGTTGCGTGTCGCCCTCGGCGTCGAGCGGCTTGTGGCTCTTCGGTCGACGCAGGTTCATCGGCCAACCGTAGCGGACCTCGCGAAAACCGGAATGCATCTCGGTCGCCACCGAGCGTGCCAGCGCGCGGGCACCGATGTCGTCCGGCCAGAGCTTTTTCTGCGGAAAGAGATCGGCAAGATATTCAAGGATGGCAAGGGTTTCCCAGACAATCCTGCCATTGTGATTCAAGACCGGCACCAGACCGGTTGGCGACACTTTGGCGAGATTGGCAAAGGTCTCGGGCGTGCGCAGGCGCACGAAACTCTCCTCGAACGGGATCTCCAGATGCCGCATCGCCACCCATGGCCTGAGCGACCAGGAGGAAAAGCATTTGTTGCCGATGAAGAGCGTGAATTCAGCCATGGTGGTTCCCATATTGCCCTCGCAT
>NZ_RZSG01000440.1:0-5047 GCF_003997725.1 Mesorhizobium sp. M4A.F.Ca.ET.050.02.1.1 | reverse complement strand
GTTCGATTGCGCGCTCGTCGTCGAGGTGGCTGAGGGACCCTGTCCGGCGCCGGTTTCCGAGTAAGGATAGGATTGCCAGCGCGTGGTTTCGGCCGGCCGCGCCGTCAATCCATCTCGTCAAGAGAGTTTTTCACGTATCGCAAAGGCGCTTCAAGCTTCCAGCTTACACCGTGCTCGCCGAACTCCAGCTGTCCGGTACCGCCCAGCGCCTGCGGCGTGATCCGTTTCAGCACAACCGAGCCGAATCCGCGACGTTTCTCTCCATCCAAGGGCGGTCCATCGTGCTCGTGCCAGACCAGGCCAAAGACCTCCTCGCCATTCGCGCCGGTGGTTATGGCCCATTCGATCTCGACCTGCCCGACCGGGTGAGACAGGACGCCGTACTTTGCCGAATTTGTCGCCAGTTCGTGGAAGGCGATGCCGAGATATTGGACGGCGTTCGGCTTGAGCATGATCACCGGCCCCTTTGCCGACAGGCGCGACTGCGCCGCGAAGACCCTTACCTGCGCCTCGACCAGCTCGGCAACCGTCGCGCCGCGCCACTCAGCATTGACAAGCAGATCGTGCGATTCCGAAAGCGCCAGGATGCGTTCGCGTACCTGGTCCAGAAAGACCTCCGGGGTGCTTGCCTGCTTGCTCGTCTCTCGGATCATCGAGATGATGACCGAGTACTGGTTCTTTACGCGATGGTTGACCTCGCGCATGAGCAGGCGGATGCGCCGTTCGCTCTCCTTGTGAGAGCTGATGTCGCGCGCAATCTTGGACGCGCCGACAATCCTGCCGATGCCGTCGCGTATCGGCGAGACTGTCAGCGAAACGGGAATGCGCGTGCCGTCCTTGCGCTGGCGCACCGTCTCGTAGGACGGCACGACCTCGCCGGCGCGAATGCGGGTGATGATCGAGACCTCCTCGTCCAGATGGTCGGGCGGAATAAGGATCGTCACCGGCCGGCCGATCGCCTCCGCCGGCGTGTAGCCAAAGAGGCGCTGCGCCGCGTCGTTCCAGCTGGTGATGATGCCGTTTATGTCCTTTGAAACGATCGCATCCACCGATGACTCGACAATGGAGGCAAGCCGCGTGCGGGCTTCGTCCGCCATCGTCTGCGTGCGCAGGTCAAGCAAGGTGGTGATTGCGCCGATCGTATCGCCGGCCTCATTGCGAAGCAGGACGGGATGCGCGCTGAATGGGATGAGTTCTCCGTTGGGCCGCTCGGCTATCGCCCGCCCCCAGCGAACGTCCTTTTCTTCGCGCAAGGCAATGGCCATCGGGCATTCTTCATGCGCCATCTTGCTCCCGTCGAGATGACGCAGCTTCCATGACCCGCACCACCGATCCTCGTTGAGCACGGGACGATGCCCCCAAAGTTCGGCCGCGGCTTCGTTGAAGAAAGTGATGAGGCCCTGCTTATCGGTGGTGTAGACGGCGACTGGCAGCGCCCGCAGCAGATCGACGGCATGGGCGCCTGGAAGCCCGATGCCGCCATGTTCAATCGTGTCCACCGACCCCCTCGCCTTTCGATACCGCAAAATTAACTCGACAAGGAATGCGCGTGAGGGATTTCGGTTCCCCGGCAACGCGTCGCCGGCCGGCCGGCGATCGCCAGTTCCCGGCTACGCTTGCAGAGTCGTCAAGGGCGGGAACTGTCTGCCACCTCCAAATGAATATGTGAGGGAACCATCACCAGCGCGAGCGGTTCCCCCAAAAGTCGCGACACGACGAAACTGCAACCAAATGGAGACAGCCATGACCATGAGAATCCTCGCAGCCACCATGCTGACGCTTGGCCTCGGTACATCGGCGATGGCCCAGACCGCCGGCGACACGGCCGGCTCAGGCATGGTCGACGGCAGCGGAAAATCGGTCGTTGTCGACCCCACTGGCCCCAATACGGTCGACCTGAACGACCCCGATGCCGTCGATCCCACGCCGACCTACAGCATAGACGGCATGGCCACGTATGCGACGAGCCCAACCCCCGATCAGAACTGCCCTGTCGGCCCGCAGGGCGCGCAGCCTGACGCAAGCGGGACATCGCCCGGGACAAGCGCGCCGACGGTGAACGACAACCACTGCGGCAAGTAACCGGCGCATCGCCGTTCGGCGGCCGCGGACAACGACTTCGCGGCCTCCGCCGGTTCCCGCGGGGAACCGACCTTGCAGCAGCGGCGTTTCCAGGATGTATTGAGTTCCGAAACAACCTGGGAGAGAGGACGTGGCTCTATCGGCTCTCATCGGCATCCTGATCACCTTCCTGGTGATCATCCTCGTGCTCTTCCTCGTCCAGCGCCTGCCGCTCGACGGCCGCACGCGACAGATCGCGCAGATCGTCGTCATCATCATTGGCATCATTTCACTGTTGAAGTATCTGGCTGTTTTCTAGCCCTTCCCGAGGGGAAGATGTCCAGCCGAGGCTCCCCGATGAAAACCAGTTCGATCGCATGGATTGCCGGCACGATGGTGCTTGCCTTCACGGCCACAGCCCACGCCCGCCTCGATACCCGTACAATGAGCTGCGAACAGGTGCGGTCCCTGATCCAGGGCCATCGCGCGGCCGTGCTGACCACGGGACAGAACACCTACGACCGCTATGTGCGGCAGTACGGCAATGAGTGCGACTGGCCTGAGGTGCCGACAGCCGCCTCCGTTCCGGCGCGTGACGGCCAGTGCCGCGTCTACCGCTGCCAGGAGCCAGTGTTCAATTTTCCCAACTAAATATGGCCTCGTCGTTCTCGCAACGGATGCGTGGAACCGTTGCCCTTCGCGCGAATTGATTCGGGGTCGAACATTTCGACGTGTTGTCGCGGCCAGCAGAGCGGCGCGAACCAGGAGGAACAGCCATGTCCAGCGATATCAGGCGCAGCGGCAGCTGCCTGTGCGGCGGCGTCCAGTTCTCGGTCACCGGCGAGCCGCTTCGGGTCGGACTTTGCCATTGCAAGGATTGCCGCAAGACCAGCGGATCGGTCTACCAGGCTTTCGGAATCTGGCCGCTTGAGGCGTTCGAGACGACCGGCATCGTCAGCACCTATGGCGGCAGGAGCTTCTGCCCGACCTGCGGCGGCCGTGTCACATCGGTCGGCGAAGAGGAGGCCGAAGTGATGCTTGGCAGTCTCGATGTGGCGCCGACGGAGCTTGAACCGAAATACGAGTTGTGGACGGTGCGCCGAGAGCACTGGCTGCAGCCCCTGCCCGGCGCCCATCAGTTCGGACACGACCGGACCGAAGGCGAGGCGGCTGACGAAGGCGAAGCACGCATAGCCGCGGAGGGCGACGGGGAATCGACCCGCAGCGCAGCCTGAACCTGCAGCCAGGATGGCCAACTTGCATTTTGCAACCGATGGTCGGTTTGCCGCGGGTACCATGCTCAGTTAAGATTCGACTTGCGGTGGACCTATTGGAAACCGCTTTGGCCGGCGCGGCTCAGGCAACGCTCCCAACATTGCCGCGTCGGCCTTCCAGAATCGAAGGACGCGCGGTATGTTTTCCGGGCCGGGCGGTACAACCTTTGATATGTATTACGACTCACATAGCTTGGTTATCTAGTGAAGTACCAAGTTATGGTTGCGCTACCGGCCCAGACATTCTTTCGATGAAAGAAAATTCGCTCAAAGTTATTTTTTTCAGTGCGTCAACTACGCCACCCAAGTAGCAGTCAAAGCTGACGCATCGTGATTTTGGGCGGTCTTGTACAAAAGGCCACCTTGTTTCTTTTGGTTCATGTTACATACTGTTGCGAATCTTGAAACCGAACGGGGCGGTTTTCATGACTGCGGTACCTGAAGGGGGGCGCGGCGTTCATCTGCGATATCCTCCGATCGACGGGTTCTGGACCTGGGACATCAAGCGAAACCGTGTCTACGGTGACGCCAACCTTTCCGACTATTTCGGGCTCACGCTTGAGGAATTCTCCCATGGCGCGCCACTTGAAAGATGCATGGAAAGCATCGAGGCCGAGGATCGGCTCCGGGTCCATGTAGCGATTCGCCGGGCGGTGGAGCGCAGGTCGAGTTTCCGGGAGGTCTACAAAGTCCGTTCGGAAAAGATGGGCCTTCGCAAGATCCTGGCGGTCGGCCAGTGCTATGTCGACAACCTTGGAGAAGCAGCTCTCTATCCCGGCTGGTTCGTCGATCTGACACAGGAGGAGGATACAGAGGAGGCCTCCTTGCGCGAAATCCACCGGCATATCGAGCAGGCCAAGGAAATCTCGCAATCGATCGGACACACCCTGCTCTTCTACCTGCTCGACAATGCCCAGGAAGAGGTGCAACTGCGTCTTGGCGGCGGATCGAGGAGGCGCAAATCGTCCTAGCGCGCACCCTAGCCTCTGGGCGGCGTCCTGCCTTGCTTGCTGATTTCGGCCGTCACCATGCGGGCGAAATGCGACTGCGGCGAGCGACGTTCGAGCAGTCTGGCGCGTTCGAGCGCCGTATCGCCGTAGAATTCGACCAGCACCGCGGCTGCAGTGGCCGCGTCGGCCTTCAGCTTGCCGATGTCGGCCTGTTCGCTATGCCTCGAGGGGCCGTTCCTGGCGATCACGTCCAGCATGGCTTGCAACTTTTCAGGAGTGCTGCCCTCGTCTTCGTGCATCGTCGCGGTCCGATTGGTCGCGCAAAATATCGACATTTCCGAGGAATGTCCAACAGCTTCGTTGATCGCGCAGGGATACAACCAAATACAGCTTCACCGCGAGTCTCTCCACAATCTTGATGCAAGCAACAGTCAGCCACACTTCCCACGCAGACATTGGGGGCACCGATGGACCAGCCGAGCAAAATGGAAAACCTGCAGTTCGCGCAGGGGATCTTGAGGGAACTGCGCCAGAAAGCTGAAGCCGATGGCGAGAAGCTTCTGACCTATCTGATCGACATGGCCTATCTCGAAACCAGCGACCGCATCCGCGCGCACTGGATCGGGAACCATGAGAGCGACGGCCGCCGCGCCAAGGGCTGATGCATGTCGACCAAAAGTGCGTAGCGGTTTTGGGACGAAGATGCATCAATCATTAGACTTAGCTTGAGCGCGTTCGGTTAGGCAGGACGCGCTCTGGATC